>JAISQZ010000093.1 GCA_031273905.1 Oscillospiraceae bacterium
GAAACGCCCGTGGAGGGTTATGTGGTTTCCAGCAGCGGTCATCAAGGCACGGTTACCGGGCAGGAAAGCCTTGCGGACTTTAAAAATCTGCTTTGCCCGCCCTGCCCCAACCCGACCAAGCTGATTGTGAAAAAGCTGGTCAAGGGCAATGGCGCGGATCTGGAAAAGGAGTTCCGCTTTGTTGTGCGCATCAACGGCGAGGAAACCCGTTTTACGCTGAAGGATAACGAGAGCAGGGAATTCACCCTGCCGCCGGGCGCGAGCTACCTTGTCCTGGAGGAGGATCCCTATGGCGACGGCTACGTGCAAAGCGCCGTCTTCAACGGACAGGGCAGCGCTGCGGACAAAATCATTGAGGTGGTGTTTACCAACACCTTCATCGGCGAAGAGGTGATCACCATTGAGGGCGAAAAAACATGGAAGGTGCCCGCCGAAACAGTGCTGCCCGCAAGCATTGTGGTGGAATTGCTTGGCGACGGCAAGCTGGTGCAGGCGGTGACTGTTACGCCGGATAGCAGCGGGCGCTGGCGCTACAGCTTCACGGCACCGAAATACGATGAGGATGGCGGGGAAATACAATATACCGTGCGTGAGCGTGCGCTTGCGGGCTATAAGGCAACGGTGAAGGGCTACGACATTGAGAATCTCTTTGTGCCGCCGAGCACAGTGACTTCCACCACGCAGACGGATACAACCTGCGCAACGGCACAGCCGAGTACAGCCACTTCAACCACGCAGACGGGTACAACCGCCGCCAAGCCAACCACAAAAGCGACGGGAAGCTCCGGCGCCACCAGCGCAAGCACGACCAAACCAGCGCCGAAGCCCGGCGGGAATGTAAAAACCAGCGACAGCAGCAATATTTGGCTGTGGACAGCCCTGATGATCGGCAGCGCGTTCGGACTGCGCTTCCTTGTGCTGTACCAGCGCAAGGCGGTGCGGCGCGGGAAGCCTTAACAGGAGAGGAAAGGAGGAGGACGGCAATGGCTTTGCGGAAAAATCCCCTGCGCATTGTGTGCGCACTCCTCCTTTTTGCGGTTTTTGCTGTGAGCGCTTATCAAATCTTTGTGCTGGGCAAGGAAGCAGATGCGCAAACGCAGCTGCGCGGGGATCTACAGGTCTATCAGCCCGGCGCGGAAAGCGCGGGTACAGTACAGAGGGCGGCAAAAAAGAACCCGAAAATTAGCCAGGCGCAGGAGGAGATTAATCCGGAAATTGTTGGTTGGCTGCGCATCCCGCAAACGGCGATAGATTATCTCTTTGTGCAGGGTACGGATAATATCGCTTATCTTGCGCGTGACGTATACGGCAAAAGCGCGAAGGCGGGCAGTATCTTCATGGATTACCGCTGCGCCGGGGATTTTTCAGATTTCAACACGATCCTTTACGGACACAACATGAAAAACGGCAGCATGTTCCGTGATATCAGGCGCTTTGCGGATGCGGATTTTTTCCGGGCAAACACCGCAGGCAGCCTGCATCTGCCGGAAACGACGCTGACACTGGATATTTTCGCCTATCTTTTGATTAAGGCGGACGATGCGGTGCTCTACCGCGCGGGCGATCAAAGCATGCAGGAGCGCGAGGATTTTTTGCGCTATGTGAAGCAGAATGCGAAGCAGTACCGGGCGCTTGCGCTTTCCCCGGAGGATCGCATTGTGACGCTTTCCACGTGCTCCTATGAATTCAGCAATGCGCGTATGGTGCTTTTGGCAAGGCTCCGCAGCGAAACGTAAACGCAGGGTAAGCAAACGATCACCATATCCGCAAAAAAGAGGCTGCGTTTTTGGTTCGCAACCCCAAGAGGGCGAAAACGCTACAGCACCAACAATTCCTTTGGCGCGCGGGTGAGATTTTCGCAGCCATCTTCGGTGACCCAAACCATATCCTCAATGCGCACACCGAATTTATCCGGCAGATAGATGCCCGGTTCCACTGTTACCACCTGCCCGGGGGCGAGAACGGTCTCGCTTTTTGGCGAAAGGGTGGGCGCTTCATGGATTTCCAGCCCAACCCCGTGCCCTGTGCCGTGGCGGAAAGCGTCCGCATAGCCCGCCGCTTGGATCACATTCCGTGCGGCGGCGTCCACCGCCTTGCAATCAACCCCTGGCGCAATCGCCGCTAGGGCGGCAAGCTGCGCTTCCAGGACGGCGGAATAAACCAGGCGCTGTTCTTCGTTGGGGCGACCCAGAGCAACGGTGCGCGTCATGTCGCTGTGCCAGCCGTTAACCACCGCGCCAAAATCCATTGTGATCATGTCTCCGGTCTGCAGCCTGCGCCCACCCGGCACACCGTGCGGCTTGGCGCTGTTTTCGCCGGAAACCACAATGGTGTCAAACGCAAGCGCCTGTGCGCCGTGGCTTCGCAAAGAATAGTCCAGCTCCAGCGCGAGTGACGCTTCGGTTATGCCGGGGCGAATTTTTTGCAAAATGAACTCCAGCGCCGTTTCGGCAATTGCTTGCGCCTTTCGTACTGAGGTCAGTTCGGCGGCGCTTTTTGTCATACGCAAGCGGGAAAGAACGTCGTCCACCAGTGTCGCTTGCGTATCCAATTGAATCCCCGGTGTCCAGGCGCGGTAGGTTTCCGCTTCAGCCAGCGTTGTGCGCTTGCGCTCAAACAGCAGGGTGCTGCAATCCTGCGACTGAAAAAATTCCATAACCTGTTCGTGTTTGCGGAATTCCTCGGTCGGGCAGACGGTGATGCACTCCCGGGCGGCTTGCACATAACGGCTGTCGGTTAAAAATAGGACGCAGACCCCGGCTGCGAGCAAAAAGCCGCCGGAGGAGGGGAAACCGGTCAGATAACGGCGGGAGATTGGGTCGCTGACCACGGCGCCTGTGCCGGGCGGCAGGGCTTGCAGGAGGGAAGCGATCGGCTGCGTCACGGAAAGTCCCCTTTCTTTTTATTCAGGGCGTGTTGCAAAAAATTTGACAAAGCATGGCGCGAAATCCGCCAAAAAGAGGGCGCCCGGCGATCGTGTCAACACGCCCAAATGAAAAGCAAATAGCAAAAAGCCGCCCGCAGGCGGCTTTTTGCGCAACGGACTCAGACCGCGCGGTTCACATTGCCGGAGCGCAGACAGCGCGTGCAGGCGTGAACCCGTTGCGGGGAACCATTGACAATCGCCTTCACACGCTTGACATTCGGTTTCCAGGTACGGTTGGAACGGCGGTGGGAGTGCGAAATCTTAATGCCAA
>JAISQZ010000143.1 GCA_031273905.1 Oscillospiraceae bacterium
GCGCGAATCCGTGCGCGGGTAGGTGACAATCTTATGGGATTCATAGAGGCTTTGCATCAGCGAAAGCGTCTGTTTGGCGGAATAGCCGTATTTTTTGTTTGCGTCGCGCTGCAATTCCGTCAGGTCATAGGCGGCGGGCGGCGCCTGGCTGCGAAATTCCTTTTTGACCTGAGCAACCGTCGCACGCTTGCCCTGCAAGGCTTGCAGCAACAACGCCGCACGCGCCTTTTCGAAGAAGCGGCTCTGCTTTTGGTCGTCCTGATAGAGCGCGGAAAAACCGGGAAACGCAGCGCACAGGGTCTCATATTCCTTGGGGCGAAAACGCAGGATTTCTTCTTCCCGCTTAACGATTAGCGCCAGGGTGGGCGTTTGCACCCGCCCGGCGGAAAGCTGCGCGTTGTGCTTGCAGGTGAGTGCGCGGGTAATGTTCAGGCCAACGAGCCAATCCGCTTCCGCGCGGCTTTGCGCGGCATAAAAGAGATTGTCATAATCCCGGCCCGGGCGCAGCTTTGCAAAGCCTTCCTTGATTGCGCGGTCAGTTTGTGAAGAAATCCACAGCCGCTGGATCGGTTTTTTGCAGCCTGCCTTGAGCAGAATCCAGCGGGCGACCAGTTCACCCTCGCGCCCGGCGTCCGTGGCGATGACAATGCGATCCACGTCCGCGCGGCGCAGCAATGCCGCCACTGCGCTGAATTGCTTGCCTGTTTGCTTGATCACCGTCAACTGCATCTTTTTGGGCAGCATGGGGAGATCCTCCAGCCGCCATTGCTGGTATTTATCGTCATAGACTTCCGGGTCGGCAAGGGTGACCAGATGCCCCAAGGCCCAAGTGACGATATAATTCCCGCCCAGCAGGCAGCCGTTGCCGTTTTGGCGGCAGCCGAGCACCCGGGCAAGTTCCCGGGCGACGGAGGGTTTTTCGGCAAGAACAAGGGTTTTGGGCATGGGTGAACTCCGATTCTGGATTATGGATTTTTGAATGCCGGGTTACTGTTCTTTTGCGATTGATCGTCATTGGGTGAACGAACAATGAGACACCCCATTGTATCACGTGAGACAAGGTGAAGTCTATAGACACTTCGCCCAAAAAACGAGGATTCTTTTTGGTGAAAACGCTAGAAACGCGCGAATGAAATAATAATGAGGGCTTTCCCCTTTCTTTTTGCGTCTAAAAATGCTACAATGCAATCTAGTCAGAGTATCGTAGGCATATAAAGGGGGGGAGCAAACGTCATGGCACGATTTGTATTTTCCGCTTTTGCGGATGAAGCGGCAAAGGAGCTTGACGCGCAGATTGCTGCGTGCAAAGCCAATGGCGTCGCCGCAATGGAATTGCGGGGCATCGGCGGCAGGAACATTTCAGAATTCACGCCGGAGGAAGCCCAGGCGCTCAAAGCGAAATTGGAGGAAGCGGGCATCGCCGTTTCGGCAATCGGATCGCCCTATGGTAAAATCAAAATCACGGAGGATTTTGCGCCGCACTTTGCTGCTTTTAAGCGGACGGTGGAAGTGGCTGAAATTCTGGAGGCTCCTTATATCCGCCTGTTCAGCTTTTATGAAAGCATAGGGCAAAAGCAAGAGGTGATCGCTCGGCTGCGCACGATGGCGGATTATGCGGGCGGGCATGGCGTTCTCTGCTGCCACGAAAATGAAAAGGGCATTTATGGCGATAGCGCAGAACGCTGCTTGGAGCTGCACAAAGCCTTGGGCGAAGCGCTGGGCGGCGTGTTTGATTTTTCCAATTTCCTAGAATGCGGGGTGGATCCCCTGCAAGCCTATGCAGTGCTCAAGCCCTATATTACCTATTTCCACATCAAAGATTATTGCAGCGAAATGAAAGCGGTGGTGCCGGCAGGCTATGGCAGCGGGCATCTGTCGGAAATTCTGGCGGATTTTGACCGAAGCCGCTTCGGAACGATCGTTCTTTCGCTGGAACCGCATCTGCATATCTTTGAGGGGCTGGAGGAATTGGAGGCGGACGGTGGAACGGTTCGGCGCCTGGAAGCGGGCGTGAACGCCTTCGCCTCACGGGAGGAAAGCTTTACTGCGGCGGCCAGGCAGATGAAAGCGGTGGCGGCGCAGGCGCAGCCAGTGGCGCTTGGCATCATCGGCTACGGCAACATGGGCGCTTCCCATATGAGAATGTACCTCAATGGTGAGCATCAGCGCATCCGTATTACAGCGGTGGCGGATATTAAGCCGAATCGCTTGGCGCAGGCGCAAAAGGATTTGCCGGGCGTTGCGGTCTTCGGCTCCGCGGAGGCGCTGATGGAAAGCGGGCTTTGCACGGCGGTGGTGATTGCGACGCCGCACTACGATCATCCGCCCATTGCGATTGCCGCGCTGAAAGCGGGTTTGCACGTCATGACGGAAAAGCCCGCCGGGGTTTACACTAGGCAGGTGCGCGAAATGAACGAGGTCGCAGCCCAAAGCGACCGCGTTTTCGCGATCATGTATAACCAGCGCAGTGTTCCGCTGCATCAAAAGCTGCGCGAGTTGGTGCAAAGCGGCGTTTACGGCGAGCTCAAGCGCGTGGTGTGGATCATCTGCGATTGGTACCGCACACAGGCTTACTATGATTCCGGCGGTTGGCGCGCCACCTGGAGCGGCGAGGGCGGCGGTGTGCTGATCAACCAATGCCCCCACAACCTGGATCTTTGGCAATGGATTTGCGGGATGCCCTGCAAGGTGCGTGCATCCTGCCATGAGGGGAAATGGCACGGCATTGAGGTGGAGGACGACGTGACCATCTACGCCGAATATCCCAACGGCGCAACAGGTGTGTTCATCACCACCACAGGGGAACCCGCCGGAACCAACCGCCTGGAAATCACTTTGGACAGAGCGAAGCTCGTCAGCGAAAACGGCGGGCTGATCCTTCACGAACTGGAGGGTTCCACAAAGGAGCACATTTTTGCGGCGAAGCAGGGTTTTGGTAGGCTGAAAAGCACGGTAAAGGAAATTGACGTGCCCAAGCTGGAGCTTTCGCAGCACGCTGTGGTGCTCAACGCCTTTGCAAAAAAAATCACCGAAGGCGGCGCACTTTACGCCGAAGGCGCACAGGGCATCAACGGGCTGAGCATTTCCAACGCCGCGCATCTTTCCTCCTGGCTTGGCAGGGAGGTTGCGCTGCCCATTGATGAGGAATTGTTTTATGCGGAGCTGCAAAAAAAGATCGCCGGTTCCAAGGTGAAAACCGGCGTGAAGGAAACGGTGGAAGCGGATATGAGCAGTACGTTTTGAATCACACATTCACCTTGCTCCCACGGAACTTATTATAATGAAAAACGGAAGGAAAAGCGAAAAAGCAAAAGGGGAGGGCGGCGTTTTTTGAAAGGAGCCTTCAAGATGAACAAAACGCGCAAAGCAAAAGCATACCTTGCGCTGCTGCTGGTTCCGCTTCTTTTGCCGGCTGCGGGTTGTGCGGCGCGGGAAGGCGCGGGCGGGATTTCCGCAGCCAGCACAACGGCGTCAACAACCGCTGCGCCCTCCAAAGCCGCCATTGCGCTGGATGAAGCTGCGCTGCAATATGCCGAGGATGTGATGGTAGCTCTGCGCTGGGCTTGCTTCACAACGCAACGTTTTGCGTTGCCGCTGACCGAGCAGGGTCTGTGGGAATTCTTCCGCGCGATGAGCGTGCGCGATACCCTGTTCGCCGGGCGGCATGCAATCAGGCGGGAAGGGTGGGAGTGTTATGTTCTCAGCGAGTATTGCATTTCCAGCGAGGGCTTGCGCAGCCTTGCCGCGCTGATCGGCTATGAACTGGGCGATGACGGCGGCAAAATCCCAGGCGCAGTGCAGGGAATCCGCTATGAAGAGAGCGGTGGTTACTATATATTCACGCCGGAGGGCTTTTCGTTTCTTGGCGAATTGATATTGGCGGAACAAAGCAGCCAAGGCAGTGCGCATACGCTGGTTTGGCAGACCATGACGCAAGCGGAGGGTAAGCCGCCCGAAGCCGCCGACCGCTGGAGAATGACAGTGCTGGCGGAAGACCGTGCAAGCAGCGCACTGCCTTACGCAAGCGAAACGGGCTTCCAGTTGCGTGCCCTTGCGATGCTTTCGAGGGGGGTTTACGCGGAATAAGCAGTGCCCGCAAGCAATTCATTTTGAAAGGATTTTGTTCCATGCAAATGACCCTGCGCTGGTTTGGCAAGGCGATGGATACCGTCCGCCTGGAGCACATCCGGCAGATTCCCGGCGTTGTGGGCGTGGTTCCCGCGCTGCATGATCTTCCGGCGGGGGAAGCCTGGCCGCTTGCGCGCATCCTTGCCATGAAGGAAGAGATTGAAGCCGCCGGGCTGACGATGGAATGCATCGAAAGCGTCAATGTCAGCGAGGAAATCAAGCTGGGCGGCGCACAGGCGGCGCGGCACACTGAAAACTATAAAACGAGCGTCCGCAACCTAGCGAAGGCGGGCGTCAGGGTGATCTGCTATAACTTTATGCCTGTGTTCGACTGGACACGCACCGATCTCGCCATGCCCCTGCCGGACGGCTCCACCTGCCTGAGCTATGACGGGCGGAGGGTGGAGGGCAAATTGCCCGAAGATATGTTCCGTGAGATTGACCGGAATTCCAACGGCTACGCCATGCCCGGCTGGGAACCGCACCGTATCGGCGAAATCAAGGCGCTGTTCGCGCGTTATCGGGGCGTGACCGGGGATGATCTGTGGGAAAGCCTGGCGCGTTTTCTGCGGGAGATTATCCCCGTTTGCGCTGAATGCGGTGTGCGCATGGCGATTCACCCGGATGATCCGCCCTGGGACATTTTCGGTTTGCCGCGCATTGTTAAGAATATGGAAGACATCAAGCGTCTGCTGGCGCTGGTGGATCACCCCTGCAACGGGCTGACCTTTTGTGTGGGATCACTGGGCGCGGATGAGCAAAACGACTTGCCCGCCATGATCCGCCAGGTGGGGGAACGCATCCACTTTGCCCATCTGCGCAATGTGCGAAGGCATGCGCGGGGCTTCAACGAAAGCGCACATCCTTCCAGCGAGGGTTCGCTGGATATGTACAAAATCGTGAAGGCGCTGCACGAAAGCGGGTTTGACGGCTATGTCCGCCCGGATCACGGCAGAATGCTTTGGGGCGAGGTTGCCCGCCCCGGTTACGGGCTTTATGACCGTGCGATGGGCGCGGCGTATCTCAATGGTCTGTTCGAAGCGGTTCAAAAAGAGGACATCTGGAAAGAGGAGGTTGCGCGATGAAAACGAAAAAATATGGCGCTTGGCTGGTGATTGCGCTGCTGGTCGCGCTGCCGCTGGGATTTGGCGCGTGCGGCGGCAACGGGGTGGCGCAGATAGCGAGGGGAGACAACTTGTCGGTTGCTGTGCCCACGGAGAGCGCGGCCAAATGGGTGGCGCAAGACTACCGTGACGCAGAGAGCGGGGAGATGACGGTCTACACCGCCACGGCTGATGCAAACAGCGGCACAGTGGCGCAAAGCGTCCCGGCGGCAGTGGCTTCCCTTTCGCAGCGCAAGCTGATTAAGGACCTCAGCGCCCGGATTGAAACGAAGGATTTCGAAAAATACGTGGCG
>JAISQZ010000125.1 GCA_031273905.1 Oscillospiraceae bacterium
ACGCGACCTCAGCAAGGTGCGCTTTGATCTGCCTCTGTTTGAAAGCTACACGCGCGGTTACCTGGAAACCGCCGGCTGCGCACTGACCGGAACCGAAATCGACAACCTTGCCTTTTCCGTCAAGCTGATGACCTATGAATGCGGGATGCGTTTTTTGACCGATTACCTCAGCGGCGATGTCTATTTCCGCATCCATCAGCCCGACGATAACCTTGTCCGCTGCCGGACGCAGTTCAAGCTGGTGGAAAAAATTGAGGAAGCCCTTCCCGCGATGGAGGAGATCGTCAGCCGTCTCGCGCACCAAATCAAACGCTGATATTGTTCCGCTGTGAAACGGCAAAATTTTGAAACCTGCGCGTAAGCGCCAAAAAAAAACCGCCCCGCGCTTTCGTTGGCGCGGGGCGGGCTTGCTTGGGGTCGCTTAGTAACGGTACCAGATCCAGCCGAAAAGCAAATACCAGATCAGGTATTGATAAACCTGCGTCTGTGTTACGACGATGATCTGCGCACACTCGCCCGCAGCGTTATAGGCATAAACAGCGCCCACGCCATCCACACCGAAAAAGTTTTGCAGGTTGCCGTTTTGATCCACCTTCACAACACCGGGCGCGTCGCTTTCCCAGCGCACCACCGGCTCTGTGGCGGTCAGGCGAATGCGGTCGCGGTAATACATCAGGATCGCTTCCGGCGCTTCGATGGCAAAGCCGCCGGGCGTCACAAGCGCAGGCGGGGTGTCAAGCTGCTTGGTCTTTTGCGTGAAGCGCAGCACGTTGCCGCCGGCATTGAGGACGTCATAGACGAGGACGCCCAGCCGGATGGAAAAGCCCGCGATGCTTTGGTAGCTCGCTTCGTTGAGGGCTTCGCTCAGTTCAAGCTGCGGCGTTCCGTGGCTCGCCACAGCGATGGAGTAAATAGCCTTGCCATTGCTGAAGTAAAGGCGATCCCCGAGCACGGCAAGGCTTGGCGTGAAACGGGTGTTGATGAAATAGGAGGTGCTCGCCGGAAGCGAAGCCACGCTTGCGCCAAGCGTCGCAAAGCTTTCCGTCAGCCCCGTCGCAAAATCCGTCTTCTGCAAGCGGTAGGAAATCGACATCCCGGAACCGACGCTCCAGCTTGAATTGTCTTCAATATAATACCACGCCCCGCCGAAAGGCACAATGGCACTGGAAGTCTTTTTCCAAAAATAATTTTCGTATTTCGTGCTGGTTGCATCATAAACCGAAACCCAGCCTTTGTGCGGCTGCGCGTCGTAGGCGCTGCTGCCGATGGTCATGTCGCTGAGCAAAAGGAACCTGTGCGACGAATAGGCGCGCGCACTGCCGAGGTTGCCGCCGTTGTAGCCCGCGCCGTTGGCGACGGTTTCCAGCGAGGGGTCGTCCCAAGTGGCGTCCACGTGATACCACGCGCCATCAAGCCGCACCAGGTTCCAGGCGTGGTTCATGGGAACGCTCGGCACAAAAATGCAGGAAACCCCCAGCTCCTCCATCAGCAGCATATAGGCCAGCGCGTAGCCCTGGCACACGGCGATGTTTTCGGCGAACACGCCATAGACGGTATAGACGTTGCGTGACCAGCCCGCCTCATTGCCGGGGGCGTAAGCGGTGTTGGCGGTCAGGAATTCATGCACCCAAAGTGTTTTTTCCAAGTCGCTCAAGCCGCTCGGCACCTGGGCGAGGGTGTAGCTCAGCAGTTGGTCAAGCAGCGCCTTCTGCGCCTGAATAACACTGATGGAGGCCGAATACCACACCCAAACTTCCTTGACGACGCCGCCGCTTTCCGTATAGAAAAAGCCTTGGAAGTAGAACAGCTCCGGGCGGGTATTGATCAGGTTGTTGGCGATGGTCTCCAACTGCTGATAGGTGACGGCGTGCTGGCTAAAATCCGCGCTAACCTCCAAATTTTCCACCATCGCCGCAAAGGCGGCCGCCGCGCCGCTTTCGCTTTGCGGGAAAAGGGATATGCCGGGATGCTTCGCCTCCAGAGAGCCGTTTTGCAGCAGGGAAAGCTTCGCCTGCTTCGCGTTTTCCGCTTCCGGGGGCAGAATATAAGGCTCCTGCGCAGAAGCCGCCTTGCGCAGAACCGCAAGGGCGTCCGGCTGCGCCTGGGTATCCGTGGCGGCGGTCTCCGGCTCCAGCGCGTTTGCCGCCAAAAGCAGCGGCGAAGCGCCGAAGAGCAGCAGGAAAACCAGCAGCAGTGCAAGGATTTTTTTCGCGGAGCGCCTGGATTGTTTCATGGGGTTTCCTCCTTTAAAATTTGCAGATTGCGCTTGAATACTTGCTTGCCGCGCCAAGCGTAGGCACGGTCGCTAAGTTGCGTGCTTTCGTCCGCGCGGGCGATGGTGTTTTGCGTGAATTCGGGCAGCGGCAGGCATTTTGCCCGCCGGTTCCAGGGGCAGACCTCCTGGCACAGGTCGCAGCCCCAGGCGCTGCCGGTCTTGCGCAGCAGCGCCTTTGCTTCCGGGCTTGGCGCGCGCCTTTCCTGCGTAACGCCGGAAAGGCAGCGGCTGCGGTCAAACCCCTCCCCGTCGTCAAGTGCGCCGGCGGGGCAAGCCCTGCGGCACGCGCCGCAATCCGCGCAGCCCGGCGAAAAATCCGCCCGCCCACTCGGTTCCAGCGCCAAACTGGTCACAATCTCACCCAGCATCACCCAGGAACCATAGTCCCGCGTGATCAGCAGATTGTGCCTGCCGCGCAGACCCAAGCCCGCCTCCACCGCCGTTGCAAGCTCCGGCAGGGGGGAATTGTCACAAAACCAGGCAAAAGCCTCCCCCGGGCATATGGCTTGCAGCTGTGCGCAGGCGCGTTCCAGCCGTGCGCCGCAGATCAGGTGGTAATCCCGCGGCACGGCGTAGCGTGCAACGTTCCTGCCCCGGTATTGCTCCTCCGGCAGGAGGAAGGGGAACGCCGCCACGATCACGCTGTGCGCGTTTTCCGGCAGCCTTTCCTTTGCGCGGCTGCCCTCGCGCACCCTTGCGGCATCAAAGACCGCAACGCCCCAAAGCGGCGCAAGGGCGTCCAGGATTTTCCGGAAGCCCTGCAAGGTTTTCCCTCCTTTCCCAAAACGCCGGAACCCGCCCTCCCCCACACAGCCGCGCGGGCAGACCTGCGGTCGGACGAAACACGATCTGCGCTTTGGGCGCACCGGCTTTTTTCAGGCAAGTCCTGCATACAACAACAGCATACACAATTGAGCGCCGGTTGTCAACAGCCCGGCAAGTTTTATTTTATTGGCATATGCCTCACCGCAGCAGCCTTTTCACCTGCGCGGAACGGGCAAAAACGCAGCCGAACGCGCACAGGACTGCGCCCTTGATGGCATTGAGCGCCGTGGCAAAGCCAACAACGGCCGCAACGGCTTCGCGCGTGATTTCAATCTGCAAAAAATGGCGAAAAAACAGCGGCGTAATCGTATAATTCATCACAAGACCGACCGCAATCAAAACAGTCAGCCCTGCGGCGCAGGCAAGCGCAAGCCTTGGCCCTTTCGGGGCTTCGCTTTGCGTTCCCCGGCGGTGAAGCAGCGCGGAAAAGGGCAGCACAAACGCGCAGCCGACCAAAAAATTCATCAGGTTGCCAAAGCCCATCTGGGAACCGGCGCCCTTCACCAGCAGTTCAATCAGATTTTTGATCAGTTCAATGGCGGCGCCCGCAAACGGACCGAAAGCAAGTGCGCCCAAAAGCGCCGGGATATCGGAAAAATCCAGCTTCAGGTGGCTCGCCGCCGGAAAAAGCGGGAATTCAAGGAAATAAAGGGCGGTCGCGATCGCGGCAAGCAGCGCGGTGAGCACCATGGGTTTGAGCTTTTTTGTCATAAAAAATACCTCCTTACTTGATACGCACACGCAATGTCCCTCTTTTGAGCGTTGCGGATTGTATCGGCACAACCTGATGAAAAAAGCGCCCCACGAAAAAATTTCATGGGGCGCCGCTGGGTTTCTGCGAAAATGTTCTTCTTTCATACCGGACTATAACCGTCGGCTTCGGGATCGCACCGAATCTGCCGCAAAAACGCGGCTGGCGGGCTCGTCGGCGCAAGGCCGCATCACCGCCGGTGTGGAATTGCACCCACCCCTGAAGAACTGTTCAGTTTTTAGCTGTTCCGGTGTTTAGACGGCAATGCCGCTGAAGATGTCAATCAGCCACTTCCACTGGTCATAAGCGAGCACGGCTTGCAAAATGGCCTGGAAGCCATCGGCGACGACGGTGTTGATGAAATTCTCAATCCAATCCATGGCCGGCTGCACGTATCCCATCACGTTGCTGTAGATTTCTCCTACATCCATAGATCCTTGCACTCCTTTCAATGGTTGATTTGTTTCGGTTGATTTGTTTCGCAGTCCCCCAGGCGCAGGGAGCTGGACTCACCCCTTTGTCGCGCAAGGGAAGCGGAATCCTTCCGCGCAAACGAAGGAAAATATCCGGCGGAGCCCTTGTGCAACGACCTGCGCACACACGGCTCAACTCCCCTTTGCCCGTTTGAGGGATCCGCCAAACGCCCTTTACCCTTTTGCCTCCAGCGTTTTCGCCAGCGCAAGCAGATAGGCGCGGAAGTCCGCCCCAATTTCCGGGTGCTTGAGCGCCACCTCGCAGTTTGCCTGCATAATGCCCAGCTTGTTGCCCATATCATAGCGCTTGCCAAGAAAATCCACCGCCATCAGCTTGCCCTGCCTGCCTAGCTCCGCCAGGGCGTCGGTGAGGTAATATTCCTCCCCGGCGGGCATTTTGGCAACACCCTCCTCCAGCATGGAAAAAATCTCCGGCGGCAAAATCACGCGCCCAAGGATGGAAAAGCAGGAAAGTATCTGTGCGTCCGTTGGCTTCTCGATGATATCCGTCACCCGCATCACGCGCTCGCGCAGCGGCTCAATCCCCAGGCTGCAATATTTCGGCACCTCCCTGCGGGGCACCTCCTGCACGCCCACCACGCCGCAGCCGAATTCCTCGCTTACCCTTGCTAACTGGGAGATAACCGGATCCTCGGACAAAATAACGTCGTCGCCATAAAGCACCGCAAAAGGCTCGTCGCCCATAAAATGCTTGCCGCAGAGCACGGCGTGACCTAAGCCCTTGGTTTCCTTTTGCCGCAGGAAAAAGACGTTCGCAAGCGCGGAAACCGCCTGCACCTGCGCAAGGATCTTCGCCTTTTGGGGATTCCCCGCCAACTGATGCTCCAGCTCATAGGCGTGGTCAAAATGATCCTCAATCACGCCCTTGCCGCGGTTGGTGATGATAAGGATATCCTCAATCCCCGCCGCAACCGCCTCTTCCACAATATATTGGATGGCCGGCTTATCCACAATGTTGAGCATTTCCTTGGGAACCGCCTTGGAGGCGGGCAGCACGCGGGTGCCAAGCCCCGCCGCAGGGATCAGCGCTTTTTTGATCTTCAAACTATTTTCACTCGCTTTCTTAAAAAGTAAATCTTAACGCGCAGTTCAAGGTCAGCCGGTGATCCATTCAAAAAATCCCACCAGAAGACCCGGAAGGTACTGGCTTGCCCAAAAATAAGCCACCGGCGCAAAAATGGAAAACCCGCTTTGCCTGACTAGCCGCCGCTGCCGGAAAAACGCCTGCTCCGGTTCCTCGTTTTCCGGGATATCGCGAAAGCGCGCAAGATCCGCCCAAACCTTCCTGCGCAGGAAAAAATCCCCCAGCAGACCGGCGAAGAGGTGGCTGCAAAGGATTGTCGCGGCATCCAGAATGAGAAAGGCTTTGTGCTGCGCCGCAAGCGCTTTGATGCCCGTGGCAAGCGCCGTCAGCGCCGCCAGTGAGCCGGTCTCATCCTTTTTCTGCACGGCGTCGCTGTATTGCGCCGCAAGCGGCGGCGCCATCTCCCGCGCCGCCCTGAGATAGCGCGTCTCCAGCGGAGAAAGCGCAAAGGCGGCGGCAAGAAGCAGCCCCGCAAAGGCAAGCCCGGGTTTATAAAGCTTGCGGAAGAAAAACCAGAACGGTCCAAAAACAAAGGCCGCCCAGTTCCAGCTGAACACGCGGTTTTGGGCGAAGCGCCGCAGGTAATGCAAAACGCCCCGGAAGGAACCGCGCACACGCAGGGCAAGGGCTTCCACGGTTTCGCCGCCGATGGTATCCGTGGCGGCAAGCAGCTTCCCCTCCACGCGGAAGGGCGGGAAGGGCGCCTGCGGCGCGGTCGGGCGCCCGCCGGGGACGGATTCCTCCTGTGGCGCAAGCGCTGCCTGACAAACGGGGCAGCGCACGGCGTTCTGCGGGCAATGCTCGCCGCAGACGGGGCAAACGGCGCCCGTGCCGCGCACAGGAGGAGCCGCCTGCGCGGATTCCCCCTGTGCGGTGGGCTGCCACACAAAACTGCCGTGTTCCGCCGCGAAGGGGCAAACACCCCGGGCGTCCCAGCATGCGCGGTGCAGCGGTGCGCCGCAATCCGGGCAGACCACCACCGCTTCCCCGTCCGCCGCAAAGGGCTGCCCGCAGCCGCAGCAGGCTTCATTCTCGTACCGCATGGATCACATAACCCTCGTTTCGCCAGTATATTTTTTCATCCTGTATTATACTACAGGGGCTGCCGGTTTGTAAAGAACAAAATTCAGCTGGGGCGCGGCAACGGCGGGCATTATCCGCTGTGCGTTGTGAGCGCAAAGGAAGCGAGCAGCAGCGCAAGGACGATCCCCATGGGCAGGCTGCCAAAGAGGAACCGCCCGGTCAGCCTGAGCCTGCCGGTGTTCAGGAAGGGGCGGTTGGCCGCGGGCAGCCGCTTGCGGTTGAGCAGCAGATACAGTGCGCCCAGCAGACCAAGCGCGTAAACCGTAAGACCATAGAGCCTAACAAAGCGATCCGTCCGCGCTTCCGGCAGCTGCGCCAAAAGCTGCGTTATGGTCACGGAAGCGGCGTTGTTGAGGAAGTGAAGGATTATGCCCGGCCAGAGGCTGCCGCTCCACACGGCGGCGTAGCCCAGCGCCAGACCCGAAATAAACGCCATCGGCGCTTGCAAAAGGTTTTGGTGCAGCAGGGCAAACAGCAGCGCGGAAATCAGCACGGCAAAGGCATCGCCGTAGCGGCGCAGCGGCTGAAGGATCACGCCGCGCAGAAGCAGCTCCTCAATCACGGCGGGGGCTATGGCGGTGGAAAGTATACGCAGGAGGAATTCCGGCGCGTCTGCGGCGGCGCTGAGCGCGGGGGCTTCAAAGCGGATGCCGTGGTCTTGCGCAAAGCCGGCAATCAATCCGGAAACGGAGCTGCCTGCCAGGCAGACCATCATTCCGGCAAAAATGACCGCCAGCGCCAGCAACGCCCCACGGCGGCCGTTGTGCGCGAAGGGTCTGCCAAAGGGCAGGGCCTGGTTTTGTTCCCAGGGGCTGAGCAGCCGCAGCCCGAGCAGCGCACCGGGGGTGAGGAGGAGCACCGTGCCCGCCAGCGACAAAACAACCTCCCAAAGCGGGTGTTTCGGTATGAGGGAGACGGAGAGCGCCGTCACGAGCAGCCCATATAGCTGCTGCAAACCGCAGACCAGCAGCAGGCTCCCCCCAAGGATGCGCGAAAGACGGCGGATGCCGTGGCGTTCGCGCTGCCTTGCGTGCGCGGCTTGCCCCGCAAACCAGAGATTCTGTGCCGGCTGCGACATATTTGTTCCTCTTTCCGAATTTCTCTTGTAATTCCCGCCGGAATCCTGTATAATGCCATTATACCCGAACAGAGACCTGTGCGCAAGTGAAATGATGAAAATCATCCGTTCACTCATTTTTTAAGGGAGGAAGAAAGCATATGGCGGAACCGATTCAGGTGGATTTTTCCGGCAAGGGCGGCGGCAAGGGGGGCAAGGGTCCCGCAGTGATCGCGCCAGAACGCGCGGGGCTGCGCATTCTGCTGAGCGCTGCGGGTTCGGTGATCACGGCTTTCGTCGCGTATTACGTGATGCTGCCGCCGCTCAACTTTAAGGCGAAGGAATTCTATTATTACATCGGGCTGGTGCTCCTTTCGTTCGTTGTGCTGCTCGCGCTGCTTTGCCGCGGCGGCTCGCGCCCGGAATACATGCCCTTTGTGAAGAAGACCTCCCGCATCCCGCTGCTTCTGACCGGGGTGCTTGTGGCGTTCTTTGCCGTTGCCTGGGTGATCTCCTCCCCCTTCTTTCAGGCAAAGAATTACAGCGCAATCATGGAGGTGCGCACGGAGTCCAACTTTGAGGAGGAAATCCAGGAGCCGGACTACGCCTCCATCCCAAGGCTTGACGAAAACTCGGCAAAGATGGTCGCCAACCGCGCCTTGGGCGACCTTGCGGACGTTGTTTCGCAGTTCACAATCGCGGAAAGCACCACGCAGATCAATTACCAGCAAAAGCCCGTGCGCGTGGTGACGCTTGCCTATGCCAACATCATCAAATGGTTCACCAACACAGGCGAAGGTCTGCCCGGCTACGTAATCGTGGATATGGCAAACGAAAAAACGCAGCTGGTTAAGCTCGAAAAGCGCATCCGCTATTCCGACGAGGAGCATTTCGGGCATCTGCTCAAGCGCCACCTGCGCTTCCAGTATCCCACCGCCATGTTCGGCGAAGCGACCTTCGAAATTGACGACGAGGGCAGACCCTTCTGGATCGCCCCGGTGATGGATAAAGTCATAGGGCTTCTCGGCGGCGAGGACGTAATCGGCATTGTGCTGGTGGATGCCGTAACCGGCGACTGCACGCGCTATACCATCGAGCAGCTGCGCGGGGATGAATCCCTGCAATGGATTGACCGCGTTTTCAGCGCCACGCTGCTGGGCACCCAATATAACTTCCACGGCAAATACGGCGGCGGCTTCTGGAACTCCCTCCTCGGGCAAAGCGGCGTAACCGTC
>JAISQZ010000147.1 GCA_031273905.1 Oscillospiraceae bacterium
GTTCCGTTCCGTCAAGTCCTTCATATTTTTTCGGCACGCAGTCGAGATTGATTCTGACACCCTCCGCCAATTCGCCAATGGCGACAGAAACGCCGCCTGCGCCAAAATCGTTGCAGCGCTTGATCATGCCGGAGGCCTTTGGGTTGCGGAACAGCCGCTGTAGCTTTCGTTCCTCCGGCGCGTTTCCCTTTTGCACCTCCGCGCCGCAGGTCTCCAGGGAATCCACGGTATGCGATTTGGAGGAGCCGGTCGCCCCGCCGCAGCCGTCGCGCCCCGTGCGCCCGCCCAGCAAGATGATCTGATCCCCCGGGCGCGGCGCCTCGCGGCGCACCTGCGCCTGCGGAACCGCCGCCGTCACCGCGCCGATTTCCATGCGCTTTGCGGCATAGCCGGGGTGATAAAGCTCCTCCACAAGGCCGGTGGCAAGCCCGATCTGATTGCCGTAGGAGGAATAGCCCTGCGCGGCGGCGGTGACAAGCTTGCGCTGGGGCAGCTTGCCGGGAATGGTGTTTTCCGGCGGCACGGTCGGATCCGCCGCGCCGGTGACGCGCATCGCCTGATAGACGTAACCCCGCCCGGAAAGCGGGTCGCGGATCGCCCCGCCGATGCAGGTGGCGGCTCCGCCGAAGGGCTCAATTTCTGTGGGATGGTTGTGCGTTTCGTTTTTGAACAAAAGCAGCCAGGGCTGCGTCTTTCCGTCGATTTCCAGATCCATGGTCACCGTGCAGGCGTTGATTTCCTCGGATTCGTCCAGGCGCTTGAGCTGCCCGGTGTGCTTCAGGTAGCGCATGGCCTGTGTGGCCAATTCCATTAAGGTGTTTGGTTTTTTATCGCGTCCAAGCGTCCGCCGGAGTTCCAGATAGCGTTCATAGCTGGCCTTCACGCGCGGATCTTCAATTTCCACTTGATCCAGATGGGTCAAAAAGGTGGTGTGGCGGCAATGATCGGACCAGTAGGTGTCAATCACCCGCAGCTCCGTCACGGTCGGGTCGCGCCGCTCGGTTTTAAAGTAAGCCTGGCAGAAGCGCAGGTCGTCCAAATCCATGGCCAGGGCGTATTCCCGCAGGAGCGCTTCAAGCCCGCCGTCCTCTAGCGCCAAAAAGCCGGAAAGGGTTGCCACGGTCTTGGGCGCTGCGACGGTCATTTGCAGGGTTTGGGGCAGCGACAGGCTGGCTTCCCGGCTTTCCACCGGATTGATCACATGCTTTTTGATGGCCGCCAGCGCCGCCTCGCTCACGCTGCCGGAAAGCAAAAACACCCGTGCGCTGCGCACCAAGGGCTTTTGCCCGCCGGAAACAATCTGAATGCACTGCGCACAGGAATCCGCCCGCTGGTCAAACTGCCCGGGCAAATATTCCGTGGCGAAGATCGCCGCGGCTGCGGGAAGCGCGTCATAGATCACATCCGTCTGCGGCTCTGAAAAGACGGTTGGCACGCACTGCGCCAGCAGCGCTTCATCAATCCCCTCCACATCGTAGCGGTTGAGCAGCTCCAGCCCGGTGATGCCCGTAATGTGAAGCTGTTCCCGCCACTCCTCAAGCAGAGCCTGCGCTTGTGCGCCGAAGCCCTCCCGGCGACCGGTGTAAATTCTGTAAACCATGGCTCCCCCTTTTTCTGAACATGTTGCTCCGCAACAAAAAAACCATCTCAAAAATCTTGTCTATCGCTTCACAGCGCAATCCTATCAGCCGCAAACGGATTCGCTTTCCCTCCCCCACGCTTCCTTCACGCGGTTGACGTGCTTTTGCTTTTCCGCTTGTGAACGCCCGGTCAGCGGCAGCAGCTTGCGGTAAATCGCTTCCGCCGCCGCCTCCTCCAGCGCCTGCGGGGTTTTTGCGGCAAGTTCCGCGACGGTGTGGGCAAGTGCGCGAAAATGCACCACGGCGCCGCAGTCCGGAACCTCCAAGCGCATAAAGTGGCAATGGTCGCTGAAGGCAACAATCGGATAAATCGGCACCTGGCTCCAGTCGCAAAGATACTGCCGCAGCGCACTGGCGTGGGCAAAGTTCTGCCGCAGCGGGCTTCTGAAGGATACGGGATGGAGGCGGCAATTGTGATCCACCAGCACCTGCGACCAGCGGTCCCGCCTGTAGCTGCCTGCGATCCAGCCGCTGTAATATTTGGATTCAATCACAAAAATGCCGCTGGAATGAAGCATGATGATATCAATTTCCGTTGTAGCGCCGTCCGCCTTCGGGATATACGCGTTGAACAGGAAGCGCCGCCGCTGTGTTTTGTCGCAAAGCGCCATATAGGCGAAAAATTCGCCGCAAAAGCCCGGATCCTCCAAGAGGGGTTCCAGATTGCTCTTCGCCAGCCTTTGAACGTCCGTATCCATTTTTTCACTTCTCCTTTGGTTTTTTGACGCCGCCGCCGGGCGTCCTCATTTTGTCGGATTTTACGCCAAGCTTTGTCAGATTTTTTGCAACGCGCCCTCATTCAGCCTTCGCGGCAATCGCCCGCCGCCCAATGTCCTTCCTGCAAAACGCACCCTCAAAGGAAATGCGCCCCGCCGCGCCGTAGGCCGCCGCAACCGCTTCCGGCAGCGTATTGCCCAGGGCTGTTACGCCCAGCACCCGCCCGCCGGCGGTGACCGCGCGGCCGTCCTCCAACCGCCGGGTTCCGGCGTGGAAAAGCAGCGCGTCCCCCGTTTCGCCCAAGGTGATGGGCAGACCGGTGCGGTATTTTTCCGGATAGCCGCCGGAAGCGAGCACCACGCAGCAGGCGTGCTGCGCTTTCCAGCGGATGTGCAGCGTGTGCAGGCGCTCCGTGCGCACGGCCAGCATGATTTCCAGCAGATCCGTTTCCAGCAGCGGCAGCACCGCCTGCGCCTCCGGGTCGCCGAAGCGGCAGTTGTATTCAATCACCTTTGGCCCGTGCGGGGTGAGCATCAAACCAAAATAAAGGCAGCCCCGGAAGGGTCGCCCCTCCGCCGCCATGCCCCGCAGCGTGGGCAGGAAGATGGTTTCCCTGCACCGCGCGGCGATTTCCGGGGTATAAAAGGGGTTGGGCGCAACCACGCCCATGCCGCCGGTGTTTAAGCCCTGGTCATTGTCCTTCGCGCGTTTGTGATCCATGGAGGAAACCATCGGCACAAGCGTTTGACCATCCGCAAAGCTGAGCACCGAAACCTCGGGTCCTGTCAAAAATTCCTCCACAACAATCCGGCTGCCGCTGGCGCCGAATTTTTTATCCTCCATCATTTCGCGCACGGCGGCGGCGGCCTGCGCCCGGTTCTGCGCAATCACCACGCCCTTGCCAAGCGCCAAGCCGTCCGCCTTGATCACAGCGGGGAAGGTTTCGCAGGCTTCCAGATAGGCAAGCGCTTCCCCGCTCGTTTCAAAAACCTCATAGGCCGCCGTGGGGATGCGGTATTTTTTCATCAGGTTCTTCGCAAAAACCTTGCTTCCCTCAATTTCGGCGGCGGCCTTGTTGGGACCAAAGCAGCGAATGCCCGCGCTTTCCAGCGCATCCACCGCGCCAAGGCAAAGCGGGTCGTCCGCGGCGGGAATGGCAAAATCCACGCCGTGCTCCGTTGCAAAGGCGCGGATTTGATCAATTTCTGTCGCCTTGATCGGCACACATTCCGCCAAGCCCGCCATGCCGCCGTTGCCGGGGCAGGCATAGATTTTTTTGACGCTTTTATTTTTTGCCAGAGCGCACAGGATTGCGTGTTCCCGCCCGCCGGAGCCGATGATCAGCAAGGTCATGATTGCGCGGCACACCCTTCCGTTATACGATTGAGCTGTGAAACGATAAACAAGATTTTTGAGATGGTTTTTCGTTGCGCAAGGCGGACAACATAGCAAAACGGAAAACCAGCCGAAAAAATGGGCTATCGTTTTATTGCGGGATCGTATTAATCGTATTGCGCGTTGAGGAGCAGCTCTTTCACCTGCGCACTGTCAAGATAGCGTATGCCAATCAAAACAACCTCGCCGCGCGCCTGGTCAACAACAAAATAAACGCACAGGTATTCCTGCGCATACTGCGCAAAGCCCCGCCGGATAACATGCGCGGGGAAGGTATCCAGGATCGCAAAACGCTCGTCGGGGTTCGCGCCGCGCGCAGCCCTTGCGGTGTGGCTGTAAGGATCGTCCGCAAGGTGCGTGCGCAGCGCCTCCGCCGGTTCGGAAACGGCGCGGTATGCTTCCTCGTCCCCGCCCAGCTGCTGGTACATATAGGTGAAAAACATTTGAACACTTTCGCTTGGAATGACTTTGAATTTTTGCATCCGGATTCTCTCCTTTATCGTCGCTCACCGCTCCTGCGCAGGTTCGCGAGAAACACTTCCAGCGTCAAGCTGCTTTTTTGTGCGCTTGCGTCCTTTTTCGCTTCCGCCCGCATTTCTTGCAGCAGGGCATACATTAGGGAGCCCTCCTCCGGGGCGGAAGGGGTAAAGGAATCCGCCGGTATATGCCTTTTTGCCGTCTTTGTGGTTTTTGCCAATGCTGTAGTCACTCAAACGCCTCCGCTTCTGTTGTGTTGCTCCGCAAGTAAAGTCTTGCCAGTTAGGGCGCCAAAAAGATAAGCGATAACGGCAGGACTTTGCTTGCGGCGTAATATTTAGTGATGAAACAGCCGAAGCCCGGTGAACGCCATCGTCACACCCAGGCGGTCGGCGGCCTGCATCACAAGACTATCACGGATAGAGCCGCCGGGCTGCGCGATGAAACGCACGCCGGAGCGGGCCGCGCGTTCCACGTTATCCCCGAAGGGGAAAAACGCGTCGCTGCCCAGGGAAGCGTCGCTGAAGCTTGCAAGCCACGCGGCTTTTTCCCGCGCGGTGAGCGCCTCGGGGCGCTTGGTGAAGTAGTCCCGCCACTTGTCGTCGGCAAGCACGTCCGCTTCATTTCCGGAAACATAGAGGTCAACAACGGTGTCGGCCACCGCGCGTCCCAGCTCCTCGCGCAGCGGAAGGGCAAGCGTTTTTGGGTGCTGGCGCAGATGCCAGATATCCGCTTTATCCCCCGCCAGGCGGGTGCAGTGAATGCGGCTTTGCTGCCCGGCGCCCACGCCGATGGTCTGCCCGCCCTTGGCATAGCAGACGGAGTTGGACTGCGTATATTTCAGCGTAATCAGCGCAAGAAGAAGATCGCGCTTCGCGCCCTCCGGCAAATCCTTTTGCCGCGTAACAACGTTCCGGAGCAGCGCTTCGCTGATTTTTTGTTCGTTGCGCCCCTGCTCAAAGGTAAGACCGAACACCTGCTTGCGCTCAAGGGCTTCCGGCTGATAGTCCGGATCAATTTCCACCACGGCGTAGCCGCCCTTGCGCTTGGTCTTGAGAAGCTCCAGCGCTTCCGGGGCATAGCCCGGCGCGATGATGCCGTCCGAAACCTCCGGCCGAATCAGCAGCGCGGTGGATAAATCGCAGGGGTCGCTCAGGGCGATCCAGTCCCCGAAGGAGGACATTCTGTCCGAGCCGCGCGCCCGCGCGTAAGCGCAGGCAAGGGGCGAAAGCTTCAGGTCGCCTACCCAACACACGCGCCGCAGGCTTTCCTCCAGCGGCAGGCCGACCGCCGCGCCCGCGGGGCTGACATGCTTGAAGGAGGCGGCGGCGGGCAGAGCAAGCGCTTCCTTTAGCTCCCGCACCAGCTGCCAGGCGTTGAGCGCGTCAAGAAAATTGATGTAGCCCGGGCGCCCGTTGAGCACCCGGAACGGCAGCTCCCCCGCTTCCGCAAAGATCCGCGCGGGGGACTGGTTGGGGTTGCAGCCGTATTTTAACTGAAATTCGCGCATAAACGCCTCTTTCTAATACGATTGAGCTGTGAAACGATAGACAAGGTTTTATAAGATGGTTTTTTGTTGCGCAAGGCGGACGACGCCAAGCAGGCTGAGGCCTGTCAAGGAGGACAACAGTGCGAAACGGAAAACCAGCCGAAAAAATTGGCTATATTTTTATAACGGGATCGTACAAATGCAGCATCGCCGGGATTTCCCCTCGCGCTGCAATTTTACCACGGAATCCGCCGCGCTGTCAATGCTTTGCGCAATCACCGGTTCTTATTCTCAATTTTTGTCTGCGTTTCGCCGGTGATCAGATTGATGTAGCGCACAAAGAGCGCCACGCGGTTTTCGCAATCCAGCGCCGCCCAGAGCGTGCGCGTGAAGGCATCGATGCTGCCGCTGATCGCCACGCGCACCGGTTCCCCGGTGAAGCTGGGGAGCACGGGGCTGCCCTCGCGCTGATAGGTATGGATCAGATGCCCTTCGCCGGTGGTGGGCTTCTCGTATTCATAAAAGAAGCGCTGGCAGGTTTTGGGTATGCCCTCGCTTGCCTTGAGGATGCTCAACTGATAGGAAAAGCCGCTGCGCGATTTGGTCAGCAGCCCGCTGATGCGCGGGGTATAGGAGGGCGCGTCCGGTTCGTATTCACGGGTGCGCAGGGCGTCCGAAAAGCTTTTGCCCTCCAGCAGCGCTTCATAAATGGTATCCGTCTGATCGCCGTTGGTGACGATGGTCTGGTTGCCAATCACACGCACCGGGGAATAAATCACCAGGGAGGGATCGCACATTTTGCTGAAATCGAAGGGATGCGTGCGCAGCCCGTTGCCGTCCTTCACAAAAACCCGGTTGCGGCTGTTTTCGCTGCGCCCCATAATAAAATAAGTGAGCACCGCGTTTTGCCCGTCGCAATGGCTGCCGATCAAAATACCCCTTCCGGGGTAGCTGTTGCCGCTAAGGTAGGTCTGCGCTGTTTTCATTGTGTTTTGCCTCTCTTCCCAATCATGGTCACCCTTCTGTGGCGGCGCTTGTCGTTTCCTCCGCCTGTGCGCCCGGAAGCACCGGCTTGCCGTCTGTGCCGCCCCAATAGGAGATATAGACCTCCCGTCCCTTTTTATAATCCTCGTTTTCCTGCGGAACCACCGCATAGATGACGCCTGCGGTCTCGCTGCCGTCGTTGCGCGTTTCGTTGAGGAACACCACAAAGCCCAGGGCTTCCAGCTTATCGCGCATTTCCCGGATATTTTTGCCGAGCACGGCGGGCAGGCGCACGGTGGGTGCGCTGCATACCACCAGGGTGACCGTCGAGCCGGTTTCCAGCAGCGTCCCGGCGGCGGGCTTTTGTTCCAGGATTGTGTTTTCCGGCTTGGCGGGATCGGCGCGCCATTCAACGGTAAGCACAAATTCGCCCTTGAGGTATTCCGTGGAAAATTGTTCCGTATAAAGCTTGCCGACAAAGTTTTCCAGCTTGCGTTTTTCCGGCGCCAGACCGATGTCGGCCGTGCTGGTCTGCGCCACCGTGGTGGGCGGGCGCAGGCGCTCCAGCGCAGCGGTCAGATCCTCGCGGAAGAACATCAAAAGAACTGCGGCGGTAACCACCAGCCCCGCGCCGATGACGGCGGCGGCGGTTTTGAGCGCAACAGAGCCGCCGGAAGCGTTTTTTTTCTTTTTGCCCGCGCCCTCCGGCGCAACCGCGCCGGAGGGCGGCAGCACCGTCTGCACGCGCGTGGGCAAGGGCTGCGCCGCGTGCGCCGCGGCAGGCGAAGCGGAAAGCTCCGCGCGGAGCTGCTCCACCGTTGCCGTGCGATCCTCAGGGAAAATCTGCATCGCGTTGATCATCGCGTTGATCACATAGGCCGGGATGCGTTCCGCCACCTGGGCGGGCACCATCACGCGGTCATTGTGCTGGCGCGAAACGGCATCCTCCGGGTCTGAGCCGACCAGCGTGCGATAAAGCACGGCGGCGAAGGCGTAAATATCCGTCCACGCGCCCTGCTTGCCGTCCAAGCCGTATTGCTCCAGCGCGGCGTAGCCCTCGCTAAGCTCCGCCGTGAGGCTGCCGTGCGCGGCACGGGCCTGCCAGATGGAAAAGCCGCCGATGCGCACCTTGCCGTCGGAACCAAAGAACAGCGTGTTGGGTGAAATGCCCCTGTGCAATATGCCCTGCGTGTGCAGGCTCCCCAGCGTGGAAAGCACAGGCATCAGCAGTCCGCGCGCACGTTCCCAGGAAATGCAGCCCTGCTTGCCGCGCAGCAGAAAATCCCGCAGGGTCATCGCTTCCGCGTATTCCTGCACGGCATAAATCGTGCTGTTTTCCTCAAACACGTCCGTCACCGCAATCAGCGAGAAAAGCCCGCGCAGGCGCTGCAATTTTCGCCAAAGCTCAAGGAAGTTCTGTGCGCAATCCTGCCAGACCGGTTCGCAGCCGGGCATCACGCGCAGCACGCATTCCCCCGGCTCCCGCTGCGCGATGGCCTCCGGCAGGAATTCGCGCAAATAGACGGGGCGCTGGGCGGCAATGTCGAAGCCAAGATAGGTGGCGCCGTCCCCGTTGTGGGAAACAATGCGCCCCACGCCGTAACGCCCCTGCGCCAGCACCGTGCGCACGGGCAAAAAGGGCGCGGGCTGTGTGTATACCAGCGGCGTGCCGCAAACGGAACACACCTGGGTGCCGTCCAAAAGGCGCATACAGCCCGCGCAACGGCGCAGCATTTCATTTTCAGTCATTTTTTACACCCCGCAATGAATGATAGGCTTCAGTCGGCGGGTTTCAGGCAATTCTTACGCCGCAAGCAAGGCCTTGCCAAGGAGGGCGCAGGATTGCGCCAAACAGACAAGCGATCGTGGCAGGACTTTGCTTGGCAGAGCAATATCAAAAGCCGGGCGGAAGGCAAGCGCGCCGCCCGCCCGTCTATGTCATCATAGCACATTTCATTTTGCTTGTCAATCGAAAACGAAACCGTGCCGACTGTCCGCCGGCCAGGTTTCGTTTTGGTTTTTGCAGTTGCCGCAGGCAGGGTGGATTGGTACGATTGAGCTGTGAAAATATAGGCAAGATTTTTGAGATGGTTTTTTGTTGCGCAAGGAGGACAACAGCGCGAAACGAAAAACCAGCCGAAAAAATTGGCTATATTTTTATTGCGGGATCGTATTATTCCCCCTCCACCTGCTGCCCGACGATTTGATCAAGATTGTCCACACAGTGGCGGCAAATCTTGTAACCCGCGTATTCAATCATGCCGTCAGCGCTGCCGCAGAACGTGCAGGCGGGCATATGCTTGCGCAAAACGATGCGATCCCCCTCCATGGAGATTTCCAGCGAATCCTCTTTGTCGTTCACTTTCAGCATTCTTCGGTACTCTTTCGGGATCACAATCCGCCCCACTTCGTCGATCCCGCGAATAATTCCGGTTGTTTTCATGGCTTCTTCCTCTTTTCTTCCTCATCTGGCGTTTTTTGGAAATTCAGTCATTTCTTGTCAACGCAGCAACAGTATACCATATTTTGCGACAAAATAAAAGCCTTGTTTATCGCGAATTTCAGCGAAATTCTAGCCTTCTTTTTGTGCAATCTATACAATGCGGTGAAGTGATAAATCGTAAAATGTCAAAATATGGGCTATTTGCGCGGAAATTGGCGGTAAAAACACGGTCAAGCTGCGGCGCATCGTGGCGGGGGCGGGGTTTTGGAAATAAATAGCGGCAAGGCCTTGACAGATTCTATTCAATTATGGTACAATATCACAAAAGTTCATCGCGAATGTTATGGAAGATGAATAGTTTTTGGAGGACGCATGACGACAGAGCAAATCATCCCTATTGATCGCATGGAACAGGTCATCCGGCTGTTCGGCAATTTTGACGAAAATGTGCGGGTGATCGAATCGCAGTACCGCGTTAAGGTGATCTGCCGCGGCACGGAGGTCAAGGTTGCGGGCGACGCGGAGCAGGTGGCGCTGGCGGCGCGGGCAATCAACGGGCTGCTCACGCTGATCAATAAGGGGGAGGAGCTTAGCGAGCAATCGGTGCATTACGTGATTTCCATGGTCAACGAGGGCGGCGGCGAAGCGGAAAAGCTGGCGGCCATGTGCGCGGACTGCGTCTGCCTGACCGCCCGGGGCAAGCCGGTCAAGCCGAAAACCCTGGGGCAGAAGAAGTATGTTGAGGCGATGCGCTGCGCAACCATAACCCTGGGGGTAGGTCCCGCCGGAACCGGGAAAACCTATCTTGCGGTTGCCCTTGCGGTTGCCGCCTTCCGCGCGAAGGAGGTCAGCCGGATCATCCTCACCCGCCCCGCGGTGGAAGCCGGCGAAAAGTTGGGCTTCCTGCCCGGCGATTTGCAGCAGAAGGTGGATCCCTACCTGCGCCCGCTCTATGACGCGCTGTTTGACATGCTCGGCGCGGAAAGCTACCAAAAGCAGGTGGAACGCGGTTGCATCGAAGTGGCGCCGCTGGCCTACATGCGCGGGCGCACCCTTGACGACAGCTTCGTTATTCTGGATGAAGCGCAGAACACCAGCGTGGAGCAGATGAAAATGTTCCTCACCCGCCTGGGCGCGAATTCCCGGATGGTGGTTACGGGGGATGTTACGCAGACGGATCTTCCGGGCGGCAAGCCCTCGGGTCTGGTCAACGCCGTGAAGGTGCTCAAGGGGATTGAGGGGGTTTCCGTTGTAAAATTCAGCGAAAAAGATGTGGTGCGCCACCGTTTGGTGCAGGCAATCATCAAGGCTTACGAGAAAGAGGAGGTTCGCAGGAATGGCAAACAAGGTCAAAGTCATCATCACGGATGACCAGCAGGAAATCAAGGTGCCCACGGGAATCCGTCTGCTCATCCGCCGCGCCTGTACGGCGGTGCTGGTGCAGGAAGACTTTCGCGACCCCGTGGAGGTCAGCGTCCGTTTTGTGGATAACGGCGGCATCAAAGCGCTCAACCAAACGCACCGGGGCATCGGCGAGGTGACGGACGTGCTCAGCTTCCCGCTGGGCGAAAACGGCGTTTATGATATCAACCGCGCCACCGGCGCGAAGCTGCTGGGCGATATCGTCCTCTGTCTGCCGCGCGCGTTGGAGCAGGCAAGGCTTTACGGCCACACCCTTCAGCGGGAGCTTGCGTTTTTGACGGTGCATTCCATGCTGCATCTGCTGGGCTACGACCACGAAAACGGCGGGCTGGAAAGCGTGCGTATGCGCGAAAAGGAGGAGCAGGTGCTCGTGCAGCTGGGGCTGCCCCGCGGGCATAACTACATTCTGGAAGACTAGGGCGCGTCGGCG
>JAISQZ010000155.1 GCA_031273905.1 Oscillospiraceae bacterium
TGCTCACCAGCAACAGCAGCGCCATCACCAGGCGAAACGGCAGGTTCATCCCACGGTAACGCGCAAGTCTTCTCTCGCTCATCCGATGCACCTCTCCCGCTTCATTTTCGCGGCTGATAAGCCTTCATGTCGCTGCCTGCGGCAATCACGCCCCGCGCCTGCGCCAAATCGCTGAGTTCGCCGGAGGAAAGCAGCTGCACGGCGATGTTCCCCAGCACGGTGGCCTCAATTGGTCCCGCCAGAACAGGGATTCCGCAGGCGTCGGCGGTCATCTGGCAAAGCAGGGCATCCTTTGCCCCGCCGCCGATTACATGCAGGCAGGGATAGACCCGCCCTGTGCAGCTTTGGATTTTTCGCAGCGTCTCGCCGTATTTTTTCGCCAGGCTTTCATAGATGCAGCGAATGATTTCGCCTGCGCCCTCCGGTACCGGCTGCCCCGTCCTGCGGCAAAATTCCTGCACCCTTGCGGGAAGGTCGCCCGGCGGCACAAAGCTTGGATCATCCGGATCAATGAAAGCGCGGTTCTGCGGCGCCGCCAGCGCCAGGCGTTCCAAATCGGCATAGCTGTAACCCGCGCCGCGGCGGTTCCAATGGCGGCGGCTTTCCTGAATCAGCCACAGCCCCGTGATGTTCTTGAGGAAGCCGATCTTTCCGGCGTAGCCGCCCTCGTTTGTGATGTTGAGCCGGCGGGTTTGCCCGTTCACAATGGGCCTGTCCAATTCCGTGCCAAAGAGCGACCAGGTGCCGGAGCTAAGAAAGGCAAAGCGCTCCTCGCCGCTTGGCACGGCGGTGACGGCGGATTGCGTATCGTGCCCGCAAACGGAAATGACCGGAACCGGCGGCAGCCCGCATTCCTCGCAGACACAGGGCAGCAGCTCCCCCAGCACCGTGCCGGGCGGCACAATCCTGCCCAGCAAACGCCGCGGCAGCTCCAGCTTGTCCAGCACGGTTTGCGACCAATCGCCCGTCCCGGCATCAAGCAGCTGCGAAGTGGAGGCGATGGAATATTCCGTCTGCTGCTTGCCCGTGAGGAAATAACCCAGCAGATCGGGCAAAAAAAGCAGCCGCGCCGCGCGTTCAAGCAATGCCGGGCGGCGCAGCCGCAGCGAAAGCAACTGAAACACCGTGTTGAATTCCATGAACTGTACGCCGGTTTCGCGATAAAGCGCATCCGGCGCAAAGCGTTTTTCCGCTTCCGCGAGCATCCCGCAGCTGCGCCCGTCGCGGTAATGCACAGGGTTTTCCAGCATTTCACCCTCTTCGCCGAGCAGGGCAAAATCCACGCCCCAGGTATCAATCCCAATGCTCTGAATCGGCAGCCCCGTCTGCGCGGCGGCGGTCAGCCCCTGCTTGATATCGTGGAACAGCCGCAGAATATCCCAATGCAGCGTACCGTTCACGCGCACCGGGTCATTGGCAAAGCGGTGCAGCTCCTGTAGGCGGATTTTCCCTCCGTCAAAGCTGCCAAGCATCACCCGCCCGCTGGAAGCGCCGAGATCCACGGCAATGCTATGCTGTTCAGGCATCAACAACACCCTTTTTTAGAATGATATTGCCATAAAGCGCGGTTTCACCCGTGGCAACAATCGCGTAGGCATCCTTCGCGCGGGCATAGAAGGCGTGGCGCTCCATCAACTCCGCCTGGCGATCCCCCTCATTGCGCAGGATGCATTTGCTGTATTCCTGCCAGACTGCGGGACGCACACCGGGATCGCCGCTTGCCATAAGCGCAACCGGGCAATCCACATAGGCGTCAAGCGGAAAAAATTGCAAAATCGCGTCGAGCAGCGGCGTCACACCGTGACCGTCGGCGCGGACAAGCCGCTTTGCCATGGAAGCTGCGGGGAAATTGCCGTCCGCCAGCACCAGCTCGTCGCCGTGCCCCATCTCCATCAGGATTTTCAGAAGCTCCGGCGAAAGCACCTCCGGGATATGCTTGAGCATAGTCATACACTCCGTTTCTGAACATTCATTCAAGACCTACATTATGCTTATTCAGCGCAGGGCGCAATTATTTCTTCTTGGCAAACAGTTTTTCCGTAAAAGCAGTGACTGGGCGGTTAATTTTCTCGTAAAGCGGCTGCGCCAGCTGAAAAATAAGGAGTGAAAGCACAGCGCAGAAAGTTCCTACCAAAATCCCCGCCAACACGTCTGTGGCGTAATGCACGCCCAGATAAATGCGCGAAAAACCGATCAGCGCCGCCAGAGCAACGGCAATCAACGTCAGCCAGCGCACTTTTTTGCCCACCCATTTTGGCTTGGAAGCAAGAAACAGCGCCATCGCGCCGGCGAAGGAAATCCCCGTGTGCCCTGAGGGGAAGGAAAATTCATCCGGGCGCTCGGGCAATATGCCGGGATAAAAATAGGCGAAGCCGCTGCCGGTCCAGTCAAAATCGAAGGGGCGCGGACGCTCAAAAAGAGTCTTGAGGATGCCGTTGTTGATGACCACATCCAGCAGCAGCGCACCGATCATCACCGCGCCCACCTTGCGCGTTTTGTTAGGGATGAGAAGGATCAGCGCCAAGGCGATCCAAAACAGACCGCCGTCGCCGAGATGGGTAACGAAGGAAAAGAACTGATCCAGAAATCCGCCGCTGCCGGGGTTGAGGGTTTCGTAAATCCAGGCAAAAACGGCGCCATCAAACCGGATAAAGGTGTCAAACATAAGCAGCCTCCTA
>JAISQZ010000157.1 GCA_031273905.1 Oscillospiraceae bacterium
GAAACCGCCTTGGCGGAGCTTGTGGGTTGTGTGTTGCGGCAGGATGCCAAGCGTTTGATCGCCCGCAAAATCAGTGTGCAGACGGAGGATTTGACCCATACCGTGCGCACGGACGCGAAATGGCTGCGCTTCATCCTGCGGCAGATGATTGACAATTCCATCAAATATGGCGCTACGCGGCTGGAATTCGTCAGCCGAGAAAGCGCCGGCGGCATTGTGCTTTTGCTGCGGGATAACGGCGTAGGTATCCCGACGCAGGAACTCGCGCGTGTGTTCGAAAAGGGCTTCACCGGAGAAAACGGACGCCGCTTTGGGCGCTCCACCGGCTTGGGGTTATATCTGTGCCGCCTGCTGTGCCAAAAAATGGGGCTGGAGCTTGCGGCTTCCTCTGTGCCGGGGGAAGGCGCGACGATGGAAATCCGCTTCCCGCTGAATGACTTTTATGTTTGATCCATATCTTTTCGCATGAAGAAGGAACCCTCCCCGTGCGCATATTCTCCCCGAAAGAAGGCTTCCGCATGCCGCCGCAAAAACGAGACCAGTTCCTGAGCAACCGCAGCGCCATTACCGAACATCATACCCTGCTTGAACGCCCACAGCTGCACGGTTTGCTGGCAAAGGCGCTGCAATACCCTCTGACCACCGTGGTCGCCGCCGCGGGCTATGGGAAAACGCAGAGCGTTTATGCCTTTTTGCGGAATTTCCCCGCCGTAAAGCTTTGGATTCAGCTTTCCCCGCAGGATAACCTGATCGAACACTTCTGGGAAAGCTTCACCAACGCCATTGCCGCGCGCAACCCGGCGCTTGCCGCGCGTCTGACGGCCATCGGTTTTCCGGAATCGAAGCGGCAGCTTGTGCGCTACCGCAATCTGCTTGAGCAAAGCCTTTGCCCCGCGTGCCGCTATGTGCTGGTTCTTGATGATTTTCATCTGCTGCAGAACACCGCGGTGCTGCACTTCGTCGAAGCCTCCCTGTCCGTGCCGCCGGCGCAGCTTTCCGTCCTCCTGCTTTCCCGCCGGGAACCGGCGTTCAACCTCCTTGCGCTGCGCGCCAAGGGCATTGTCTTTTCGCTGGAGGAAAACGACCTGCGCTTTGACTGTGAAGAGCTGTGCGCCTACCTGCGCCTGCTTGGCGTTGCGCTGAGCCCGCAAGCGGCGGCGGAGCTGACGCTCGCCACAGGCGGCTGGCCCTTCGCCATCCATCTGCTGGGCTTGGCGCTCAAAAAGGATCCCCGGCGGCAGGCCGCCGCGCTTTCCGCCGTGAAAACGAACCTGTTCAAGCTGATGGAAGCGACGATTTTTTCAGTGGTCTCCCCGTCACTGCAGCGCCTTTTGGTCAAGCTTTCACTGCTGGACCAGTTGCCCGCATCCTTGCTGCGCACGCTTGCGGTGCGGGAAACGCTTGTAGCGGAGCTGGAGCGCAGCAGCTCCTTCGTGCGCTATGACGCTTTTACGGACAGCTACAGGCTCCACGAATTTTTCCTGGAATACCTGCGCACGCAGCAGCATTTGCTGTGCCGGGCGGAATGCCGGGCAGTTTACCGCTGCGCCGCGCGATGGTACGCCTCCAACGATTGCCCGCTTGAAGCGGTGGGCTATTATGAAAAGGCGGAGGACTACGCGGGGCTTGCCGAGGTTGCTTGCACGCTGACACGCATGACGCCCGGCCGGGTCGCCGTTTTTTTGCTGAGCACGCTGGAACGCCTGCCCGCCGCCGCCTTCCGCGCGAACCCGGCGCTGTTTGTATTGCGCATCAAGCTGCTGCAAAACCTTTCCCGCTTTGAGGAAGCCGCCGCGCAAGCGCAGGAGCTTCTGGCGGAATACGAAGCGCTGCCCCCCACGCCGGAGCATTGCTGGCTGTGTTCGGAATGCTGCCTGCACATCGGCTACGGCGGTCTGTTCACCAGCCTTTATACAAAAGAATACGACCAGGAACGGTGGTTCGCGAGGGGTCTGGAATATTTTGAGCGCAGCGGCCGCCTGATGAAGCTGCCGCAGGAGCGCACTCTGCTGGGTTCCTATGTTTCCCGCGTTGGCTGCCCTGCGGCGCCCGGCGAGCTGGAGCGGGCGAACGCGCTGTTTGCCGGCTACGCGCCGCTGGCGCAGCAGGCAAAGCAGGGGATGTTCGGCGGTCTGGCGGCGCTTGCCGCCTGCGAGGTGGCTTATTTTAAGACGGATCTTAAGAACGCCGAGCGCCTTGCGACACAATCCCTGCACTGCGCCGAAGAATGCGAGCAGTTCCAGGTGGCAACCCGCGCCCTGCTTTTTTTGCTGCGCATCGGGCTGCAAACAGGGAATACGACGCGGCTGCAAACCCATCTGCGCCAACTGAAAGCACAGTTGAAAAACAGGGATTATCCCCAGCGCCACACCCTGTACGAAATCACGGTGGGTTGGTTTTATGCGCAGACGCGGCAAACCGACCACATGGCGGGCTGGCTGCGCGGAGGATTTGAAAAAAGCGATCTCAATTGCCTTTCCTATGGGCTGGAATGCTTGGTGCGGGCGAAATATTTTTTAGCGGAAAAGCGCTACGCCGCCGCCCTGACCGCCTTGGAGCAGCCTGACACACCCTTTGGTCCGGAAGCCTTCCTGCTGGGAAAGCTGGAGCTTCTGGCGCTGCGCGCGGTATGCCTTTGCCGCACAGGCGCGCGGGAGGAAGCGTTTCAGGCACTGCGGGAGGCCTATGCGCTGGCGCAGGGCGACGGGCTGGAAATGCCCTTCATTGAGCTTGGGCGGGATATGCGCACGCTGACCGCCGCCGCCCTGCGCTGCGAACAGGCCGCCCTCCCGCAGGATTGGCTGGATCGCATCCGCCGCAAGTCTTCCGCCTATGCGAAGCGCCTGGCGTTCCTGCTGGCCGACCCGCACAGAGCCTCCACAGCGCAAGGCGACGCCCCGCAGCTGACGGGCAGGGAAAAGGATATCCTCACGCAGCTATGCCAAGGTTTTTCCCGCGCGGAAATTGCGCAGAGCAACAATCTTTCCGTAAACACCGTCAAGGCGGCGGTGCAGATCATTTACGCAAAGCTGGGCGTACAAAACAACGCCGAGGCGATCCGCGCCGCAGTGGAGCGAAAGCTCTGTTAGGGGCTGGATTTATAACCTGTATGCACAGGCGGGAACAACGGATGCGGCGGAAAAATATCCGCAAATGCGGTGTTTCAGCCTGTGCATACGGGCTTTTTGCAGATGGATTTTCCGGCTATCCCGCCGCTTCCCGCCACAGCGCTATCGCCTGCGCAACCATATCCTCCGCCCCTTCCTGCGCAAGCGCTTTTCCGGCACGGCAGCCCTCCAGCAAAAACAGCAGCCCGCCCGCGGCAAAGCGGGAGCTGAGGCGCTCACCGCGGGGATCCTTCGCCGGGAAAAACAGCGCCGCGAGCAGCTGCGAGGTTTCGGCATCCCACGGAGAAAGCAGATTGCCCCATACGGACGCGCGGCTGCGCAGAAGAGAGAGGACAAGCGCTGCGGCCTGTGCGCCATCCAGATCCCGGCACGCGTCGCAAAACGCCATGCGCTGCCGGGACAGCCAATGGCGCAGCAGGTCGTATTTATCATCGTAGTGCGCATAAAACGCGGAACGGCTGACGGTGGATTTTTCGCACAGCGCCTGCACGGTGATTTTCGCAAAGGCTCTGCGGCGCAGCAGCTCTTCCAGCGCCCAGAACAACGCCTGGCGGCTGCGGCGGCTGCGCAGATCTTCTTTTGGTGTGCTGCTTGGCATGTGGCTCATACCCTTCCTGCCCTTGATCTGATTTACCGCATCCTATGCGTCTGTTCCGTCGCAAACACGACCCCATTTTTCGCTTTTTGCCCGAAAAAAACCAACCTTACAAAAGTGTAAGGCTGGCGTAAGGGGAAGCAATGGCATATGCGCCGCACATGGGCTATAATAAGAGCCTGTTCACAGGATAGAAGGACGTGCTGCCTGCGAACACAAGTTCTAAGAACGGAGGAACACAAATGACTAAAATCCTGAAGGCGAGCGGCGTCGAAAAATACTACGGCGGCAAAAACAACCTCACCAAGGCCTTGGACGGCATCAGCTTCGAGGTGCAGACCGGGGAATTTGTGGGCATCATGGGCGCTTCCGGCAGCGGGAAAACCACTCTGCTCAACTGCATTTCCACCATTGATCACGCCACGGCGGGGCATATCCTCATCGGCGGGCAGGACATTACTTCCATGAACCCCGCTTCCCTTTCCCGTTTTCGGCGGGAATCCTTGGGCTTCATTTTCCAGGACTTCAACCTCCTGGATACCCTCACCGCCTACGAAAACATCGCCTTGGCGCTGACCATCCTCAAGCGCCCCGCGAAGGAAATTGATTTGCGTGTCAAGGAAGTTGCCGGTATTTTGGGCATCACGCCGGTGCTGGAAAAATACCCCTACCAAATCTCCGGCGGGGAACGGCAGCGGGTGGCGAGCGCACGGGCAATCGTGACAAACCCGGCCCTTGTCCTGGCGGACGAACCCACCGGCGCACTGGATTCCAGGTCAGCTAAAGCGCTGCTGGAAAGCTTCCGCCGCTTGGTTGCGCAGCGCGATGCCACCATTTTGATGGTTACGCACGACGCGTTTTCCGCCAGCTACTGCGACCGCATCCTCTTCATCCGTGATGGACGGCTGTTCCACGAGCTGGTGCGCGGCGCCGGGGAGCGCAAAGCCTTCTTTGACCAAATCATGGACGTTGTGCGTCTGCTTGGGGGTGATGTCAGTGACATCAGCTGAGCTTGCCCTGCGCAATGTGAAAAAAAGCCTGCGCGATTACACTGTCTATTTTCTGACCCTTAGCTTCGGCGTGTGCGTGTTCTATATCTTCAACGCGCTTGAAAGCCAGCAAAGCATAATGAGCGTCACACAGGATCAATCCGTTATTTTCCGGCAGCTTGGGCAGATCCTCGGCGTTGTCTCCGTCTTTGTCTCCTGCATCCTCGGGCTACTGATCATCTACGCCAACCGTTTTTTGCTCCGCCGACGCAAAAAGGAATTCGGCATCTATATGACGCTGGGGATGGAAAAGGGCAAAATCTCACGGATTCTGATTATGGAAAGCGTATTTGTGGGCGCGATCTCCCTGGTGATCGGTCTGGCGGCGGGGACACTGTTGTCCCAGGGCATGGCGATGGTCACGGCAAAGCTCCTTGCGGCAGAAATCACACAATACCGCTTCGTGTTTTCCGGAGCGGCGGCATTGAAATCCGCGCTCTATTTCGGGCTGATCTTTCTGCTGGTGCTGGCGTTCAACACCGTTACGGTGCAAAAGCAGCGCCTGATCACCCTCCTATATGCCGAACGCAGGAACGAACAGTTCAAAACGCCGCGCCTGACGCTTTCCGCCGCGCTCTTCGTGCTTTCCGTTGCCTGCCTTGGCGCGGCATACGGGCTGGTCACAACAGGGGGATTTCAGGCCATCGCCCAGCGCAAAATCTTCTTCATCATTGTGGCGCTGGGCATTTTGGGAACCTTCCTGTTCTTCTTTTCGCTTTCCGGCTTTTTCCTCAAGCTGGTGCAGCAAAGCAAAAAGCACTACCTCAAAAACCTGAATATATTCATCCTGCGGCAAATCCACAGCAAAATCAATACCGCCTATCTTTCCATGACGGTAGTGTGCCTGATGCTCTTTATTTCGGTGTGCACCCTGTCCTCCGGAATGAGTTTTTCCTCCGTTATCACCGGCGAGCTGAAAAAAAACACCCCCTTTGACGCCACGCTCAGCGCACAGGCGCAGACGGATAAAAACGGCAAGCCCGCCGCAGACTATCCCGGCTTTGACTTGGCGGCGCTTGCGGCGCAACAGGGCGCCAGCCTTTCCTCCTTTGCAAAAGAGAGCCACGCGCTGCGCTATTTTGGCAGCAGGGGGCTGGAAATCCCGATGAATATGGGCGGAGAAACGATCCCGCTTACCCCGTGGCTTATGACGCTTTCCGATTTCAACGCAGCCTTGCGGGCGCAGAACTTGGAACCGATCGCGCTGGAGGCGGGCGAATACGCCGTCAATTTTTATGTAACCGAAAACACCTTCAAAACAGCGGTTGAAGATTACGTCAAAAG
>JAISQZ010000160.1 GCA_031273905.1 Oscillospiraceae bacterium
GCTCAAAGAGGACGCGCTTGCCGGCCTTTGGCGCCTTGGGGCGCATCAATTGCGCGGGCTTGAGGCGGAGGGAGCGCAGCACAGAGAAGATGACCGCGCCGACGGTGGAAAGCACTGCCGCACCCAAACCGATGGCGGAGGTATCCAGATAGAAAGCAGGCGTCATTTCCGGGATGAGATAGAGGATGCTGTAGGCCTTGAAGATCGCCAAGGGGATCAGCGAAAAGCCCAGCGCCAGCCCCAGGATGCTCCCGAGCAAGCCTGCCGTGAAGGCGTAAAACAGATACTTGAAGGCGATTGCGCCGGCGGAATAGCCCGCCGCCTTGAGCACGCCAAGCTGCGTCCGTTCGTCCTCCACCATGCGGGTCATGGTGGTCAGGCTTACCAGCGCCGCGATCAGGAAGAACAGCACCGGGAATACCAGCGCAAAGGACTGCATATTTTCGGCGGTATCGCCGTAATTTGTGTAACCCGCAAATTCGTCGCGGTCGGAAACGATCCACTGCGCGTTGGGCAGGGCGGCCAATTGATTTTCGCCCCGGAAGATCGCGCGTTCGGCATCCGCAATCTGCTGGTCATAGTCCGCTTTTGTTTTTGCGTAATCTTCGTCAACGGTTTGGGCAAGGCCTTGTGCGTTGGCGAGGTCACGCTGTGCGCTGGCAAGCTCATTGTGCATCCTTTTTTCTGCGGCCTCAATCTGTGCGGGGGCCGCCATAAGCTTTGCTCTTGCGGCGGTGAGCTCTTTTTCCGCCTCCTGAAGCTGTTCGCCGGCCTTGGTCAGCTCTTCAAGCTGCCGGATCAGCGGCTCCGCTTCGGCAAGCTGCTTTTTGCCCTGCGCCAGTTGTTTTTCGCCCTCCTCCAGCTCCGCCTGCTGGGCATCCAGCTGCGCCTGCGCTTGGGCAACCTGCGCCTTCATGCCCTCAATGGTCAGTTCCTCTTCGCTTAAGGGATAATACTTGGAGAAAATTTTCATTGCGTTTTGGATGCGCGCATCCTCGCCGCTGGCGAGCGCTTGGTTCATCACCCGAATGGCGCTTTTGCCCGCCAGGATCGCGGCGCCTGCGATTTCCAGGCTGGCGCTCATTTGCTCAATTTTGTTTTTGCCGGAGATATATTCCGCCATCGCGTTGGGGTGCTGCTTGGCAATTTCCAGCCCCTCGTCGTATTTCGCCTTGTTTTCGTTATAGAGCGCAAGGTTTTTTTGGTATTCCTTTTTCCCCGCCTCGTAGTCCGACTGCGCCTTGGCGAGCTGTTTTTCCGCTTTGGCTTTTTCCGCCTGGTATTGCGCGGAACCCTCCGTCGCCGCCTTCTTTACCTTGGCGATGTCCTCCTGCGCCTTGGCAAGCCCCGCCGCAAGCTCCTTGCGCTTGCGTTCCAGCTCTTCTTTTCCGGCAATCAACTGCGGTTCATGGGTTTCGCGCAGGCGCTCGGCGCGGCTTTGCACAATCGCGCCGGAAACACTTTCCAGCTGCTCCTTCACCGGACGAACCGCGGCGTTGTATTCTGCGGTATAGGCCTCGAGCTGCTCTGTGCCGGCGACGCTGACGAAAAGCTTGGTGTAGTAATCCCACAAAAAGACATCGTCCGGCACGTAGATGTAGCCGCTGAGTTCCCCGCCGCCCGCCTGGGAGGGTCCAAGCTCCATCGAAACGAATTCCGGCGTATGGATGGTGCCGACCACTGTGAATTCGGTGTTTTTTATGGAAGCCAGCAAATCCTCATGGTCACCCTTGACGGTGACTGTGCCGCCCAGGGCGAAGTGTGCGGGATCCATTGTGCTCTCGTAAACGCTGACCAGGCATTCATTGGGGGCTTCGGGGAGGCGGCCCGCCACCAGTTCAATCCGGTTGAGCCAGTTGTCCTCGGCGTTGGACATTCTGGAAAAATCATAGCCGATCACGCGCAGCACATAGGCGGTGCCGCTCATGGATTGCTCCAGCGCACCGTCCTTATAGAGCAAGCCGTCGATGTCCCGCGCGGGGGTCGCCGCCGCCACGCCGGGCTGATCAAGCACCGCCTGTACGTCAACCGCGTCAAAGCCGACGGTGGAGGTCAGCACAATATCCGCCAGACCAAGCGCACGGTAAAAGGAATCGGCGGCGCTTTTCATATTGGGGGAAACGGCCTTTAAGCCGGCGAAAAATCCGACGCCAAGCGCGACGATGATCACAATCGAAAGGAAGCGCGAAAAGGTTTTGCGGATTGCGCGCAGGGTATCACGAAACAAAGCTCTGGTCACGGCAACCTCCTAAAGCTGATTGTACTATTCCGCTGTGAAACGATAGACAAGATTTTTGAGATGGTTTTTTGTTGCGCAAGGCGGACGACGTAGGCAGGCTGACGCCTGTCAAGGAGGACAACAGCGCGAAACGGAAAACCAGCCGAAAAAATTGGCTATATTTTTATTGCGGGATAGTATTAAAACCTGTATTCACAAAGCAATCACCACTCCAGCTCCGAAACGCGCTTCGGCGAAGGCTGCCGCACGGTTTGATGCACCCTGCCGCTGCGCATCCGTATGACGCGGTCGGCAATCGGTTCAATCGCCTGGTTGTGCGTGATGATGATCACGGTCATGCCCGTGTGCTTGCAGGTGTGCTGCAGCAGGGAAAGGATCTGCTTGCCCGTGGTATAATCCAGTGCGCCGGTGGGTTCGTCGCAAAGCAGCAGCCGCGGGTTTTTGGCCAGCGCCCTGGCGATGGAAACGCGCTGCTGTTCCCCGCCGGAAAGCTGCGCGGGGAAGTTATCCATGCGGTCTTCCAGGCCGACCTGCCGGAGCACTTCGGTGGGGGAAAGCGGGTTGACGCTTAGCTGCGTGGCGATTTCCACGTTTTCCAGCGCGGTCAGGTTGGGGATAAGGTTATAAAACTGAAAAACAAAGCCCACCTGGTTGCGGCGGAACTCAATCAGCCTGCGGTTGCCAAAGCCGGTGACGGCGTTGCCATCCACCGTCACCGTGCCGCCGCTGGCGGAATCCATTCCGCCCAGGATGTTGAGCACAGTGGTTTTGCCCGCGCCGCTTGAGCCGACAATCAGCGCCAGCTCGCCTTCCTCAATCTCAAAATCCACGCCGTCGCAGGCGCGGATGGTGACCTCGCCCATGATATATTCCTTACTGACGTTCTCAAATGAAATAAAGCTCACGAAACCTTGCCCTCCGTCTTCTTATGAATCTCGTCTATCATACCAAATACTTGGTCGGTTTACAATAACAAAATCCTGTTTTTTCAAAATTTTCAGGAAAGTATACCACAAAGCGACAGAAATTTTTCCGCCTCTCCCTCGTTGCCCCCATAATTTTTCAGATTTTGCCTTAACGAAGCGCAGAGCGCGGGATCGTTCAGCAGCCGCAGCAGCGCTTTTGCGATGCTTTCCGGGTCAATTTCGGCGATCAGCCCCGTATTTTCGTGGCTGATTTGATCCGCAACCGTTCCAAAATTTGTGCAAACAATCGCTCTTTGCAGGGCCTTCGCTTCTTCAAGCGCAATGCATTTGCCTTCGTGCCGCGAGGGCTGCACATAACTATCACAGGCGGTAAGGGCGGGGTAGGGGTTGGCGCATTCGCCGAGCAGAAAGAACGTGCCCTCCAAGCCCTCCTGCCGAATCAGCGCCCGCAGCGGCGCTTCGTTTCCGCCGCCAATCACGAACCAGCGCAGCTTGGCGCCGGATTTCTTTAACAGGGCGCAGGCTTTGACGGCTAAATCAATGCCTTTTTCCTGCGCCAGCCGCCCAATGGTGAGTACTACGGGATGCGCGTCAGCTATCCAGGGCGGCGCTTCCTTCCGCGATAATTTGTGCAGCAGACCGGGGGAGAGCATGTTTTCAATGCAGTGGATTTTTTCGCTGAATTGCGGGTAACAGTCGCGCAGACCGCCGCAGCAGCTTTCCGAGACGCTGACAATGGCATCAACATGCACAAAGCAGCGCTGATCCTGCGGGTGATACAGTTCCATGCGGCGGCAATCGGTGTGGTAATAGATCAGCTTGCGCTTTGCCTTCACACAATCCGCACAATAATAATTGGAGTAGCCCTCCAAATATCCGATCGCCGCGTCATAGCTTGTGTGCAGCCGGGGCAGGGCAGGGCGCAGCGCCTTCCAGCATTTTACGACGCGCTGGTTTTCCGGCAGACGCCAGGCCTTTGCAAAACGCAGGCGTGCAAGGGCGCGGCGCGGCTGCCCGCGCAGCAAAAAGGTGCACAATGCCCGCCGCCCGCTGCCGTTGAAGGTGGAAAAGGCTTTCCCCGCAGTGAGGATACGCACCCAGGGCGGAAGCTGGCGTAAAAACAAACCCTCCGCCTCAAAGAGGAACAGATCTACGCCGAAATCCCTGCCGGCTCCGTGCTTTTCGCCGAGCACCTCCAGCAGCGTGACCAGGCTTTTTTCCGCGCCGCCGCTTTGCAGATTGGGGAGGATGAACAGCAGCCGCGGCTTTTTTTGATTCATGTGCGCTCCTCCTCAAGCAGGGAATACAGCGCTTCCAGCTGCGCAAAGCCGCTGTGATCCTCCGCTGCGGCAGCTGTGGCAAGGGAGCGCATTTCTTGCGGGGCATTGAGCAAATCGGCGATTGCCGCCGCCGCATCCTCCGGCGGTTCCTGGGGAATGATCCGCGCGTCAACGCCGTCGCGCACCTGCGCATCTGCGGTGGCGAAATCTGTGATCACCACGGGCTTGCCCAAGGTCATGGCCTCCATCACCGTGACCGCCTTGCCCTCATAACGTGAGGGCTGCACATAAAGCTCGCAGGCTTTCATGTAAGGGTAGGGGTTTTCGCGCCATCCGAGCAGGATAAATACCTCCTCCAAGCCAAACCGGGCAATGCTCTGCCTGAGCTGTTCCTCCATCAGACCAAAGCCGATGGCGTACCAGCGCAGCTTAACGCCGCGCGCCGCCAGCGCCCTGCAGATCAAAATAGCGCGGTCAAAGGCCTTCGCGTGGCAATAGCGCCCCACGGTGAGCAGGCGGAAACCGCCGGGCAGCGGCGGCATGTCCTCCGGCGTGAAGGCCTCCGCTTTTGCGCGGAGGGTGGCGGGATTGAGTAGATTTTCAAATACAAAGCAGCGATCCCGCAAGGCGGGGTAACAGAGGCAAAAGCGTTCCAGCACCCCCTGCGAAACACAGGCGATTTGATCAAAGCAAGCCCAGACCGCTTCATCGGCGGCCTTATCCAGCACGGCGCGGCTGTGATCGGTATGCACCCAGGCAAGCTTTTGCCGCGCCGTCACTTTTTTTGCGGCGTAATGATGCGGCCACTGGAAGCTGATTACCGTATCATAGCGCTGCTTGCGCTTCGGCAGGAGCGGCAGGAGGTTCTTCCAATAATTTTGCAGCAGGGCAAAGGTTACGCCGTCGCCGTCGTTGGGCGGCACGGGGAAGCGCCGCCGGACGAAAAGCTTTGCGACAAGCCTTGCGAGCGCCAGCAGGGGATGCCCTTGCAGCAGCACCTGTCTAATCGGCTTGAGCAGGCTTGCGGATCTTGGATCCTCCGGCAGCAGCCTGCATTGCGGCGGAAGCTGCGCAAGGAGGGGACCTTTCCGTGCAAAGAGCAGCAGGTCAACGTCGAAGCGGTCATAGTCAAAGGCGTTCAGCAGTTCAACCAAGCTGTGCTCAACCCCGCCGGTTTCCATGCACAGGCAGGTGATTAATATTCGCGGTTTCATCCAAGGCTCCCTCTTTTTGATTTTGCCGTTATGCGCCGCACCAGCGCCGTTGGCAGCAGGGATTTGAGCATTTTTTTCAGCAGTCGCAGCGTGCGCACCCGCCGCGGCATCCATGAGGCCGAATAGTGATGAACCGCCGCACTGTTGGGCGTCAGGCGGGTTCTTTGCAGCCGGTAATCATAGGGGTAAAACACCTCGTCCGGATAGATGCGGCGGCCATTGAGGTTTTGCGGCACGTTCTCACGGCGCAAGCCGCGCTCTTCAAGCAGCCTTGTGAACAGCGGTACGTTTGAATCCGCATACCGCCGGCCGTCGGGCAGGAAAAAGCGCAGGGTTTCGTAGTGTGCCAGATACGCCTGAAAAAACGCGTCGCCCGGCTCGGCGCCGATGATGCCCGCCGCAACAAATGCCCCCGGTTCAAAGCCCGCGAAAAAACGGTCGCCCAAAAAAGGTTCCAAGGGCTTGCGCAGCTCCATGTCGGTATCCAAATAAACGCCACCGTATTGCAGCAGCGCGGCCGCGCGGGCAACATCGCTGACAAAAGCGAAGTTTTTTCCCTCATACGCTTCGCGCGTGAAGGGCATGGTATCCAAATTAAAGTTTTTCTCGTTCCACTCCACAATGTCGAAATCCGGCGCGTATTTGCGCCATGAAGCAATGCAGCGCCGCACCAGCCTGGGCTTTTTTTTGCCGCCGAACCAGCAGTAATGCAGGATTTTGGGGATCATGAGCGCACCGCCTTCATGGTTAGTATTTCCATCCGGCAAACCAGGGAATCCACCGGCTGTAATATTCAGCCACCGAAAAATTGGCGAGCGTGCCGTAATAGGTATAGCACGCCAGTCCGCCGAGGGTATAGAGGTTGACCGCGCCGTAGTCCTCCTTGACGCAGCGGTATACCTTGGTGATGAGCAGGATGTGGAAGACGTAAAAATAGATTCCCAGGCGGACAAAAATCCAGTTATAGACGCCCAGGATATTGATTGCCGTGAGCAAAAAGCTGAGGTTGACCAGGATATCCCCGGGCTTCCCGAGCGCACGGAAGCGTTCGCGGAAAAAATAAGCCAGCACAACCGGCGCGAGGGAGGCCACCGCACGCAGGAAGGTGGAACCGGTTTCCTCACCGCTGCTGAACCATCCGCTTGCATCATAGTGCCCATATTCCGTTGCACTGATTGTGTCGAGAAGGTTGGGCATCACCAGATCGGAAAACAGCACAGCCCCGCCGGCGCCGAGCACCATCAGATAGCTCCAAACAGAAAAGGCGCGCACACGGCACAAAAAGAAAAACGGAAGCATCATCAGCGCACTTGAATGGATTCCCCAGGCAAGCAGGCAGAAGGGCAGAAAGCACAAAAAGCCCTTCCACATCTTTGGCGCAAAGAAATATTTTGTCCCCAGCAGCAGCAGACCGGCGGCGGCATACTGCCGGATGCCGTTCATGGAGTTCATAAACACCCCTGTGGCGATGAAAAGAAAAAGCGAAACGCCATAGGAATCGGAGTATTTATACAGTACGAAGATTGCCGGCGCAAGAAAAAGCAGCGCACTAAGGAAGATCAGCAGCTGCCCATACTGCGGTTGCCCCGCAAACTCAATTTCCGGCAGCTTGGAGCAGAGGTATTGCAGTTCACCGAAAAGAATGTTCCCGGTAAAGCTGAGCTTCGGCGCGGGCGCCCCCATATCCAGAAAAAGCAGATAGCTATGGCGGTAAAAGAAGGTGTCGCCAACATTTCTGCGCAGACCGGAAAGCAAAAGCAAAATCATCGTCGGCGCGAGGAAGCCCAGGGGATTTGGGATCTCATTGCCCAGAAGCGTGCGCCGCCGCAGCGGGAACTGGTTGGCAAGGAAGCCGGAAAGGCAACAGACCGCAGTGATCAGGCTGAGGTAGCCGAATAAGGGCAAGGGCATCGGTCAATTCCTTTCGTTATGCTTGTACGATCCCGCAATCAAAACATAGCCAATTTTTTCGGCTGGTTTT
>JAISQZ010000195.1 GCA_031273905.1 Oscillospiraceae bacterium
CCTCCTCTCTTTGCGCGGCTCATAGAAGAGCTTGTGCGCAAGGAATACAGGCAGCCGCCAAACTGGAACAGCAGCAGCGGGCACTGGAACGCCTGCAAGAAAGCACCGAAGCAGAAGCCCGGGCGCTTACCGCGTAGTTGTACCCCCACAACTTCATACAAAACACCGTCTTGATGGCGGTGTTTTTATATCGTTATATTGTGAACATTCCGTAACTTTTGCGCTCTTTCCCTTGACAAAGGCTCCAGAACCCGTTAAACTAAATGTAGAAAAAGGTGAACCGCCGTTCACTGTCACATTTTATGCAGGGAGTGATATGATATGGATACCCGTTTTGCAATCAAAAATTACCATGACGCGCGAGCCGTCACCAAGGAACTCGACGAACTGATCCAAAAGCCGATCTATTCCATCAAGCCGGAGGTGCTCGCGCGGTACGAAAGCGAATACTACGGCAAAAAATGCGCCAAATCCAAGGCGCTCATCGACGAAGCGCGGGGCATCATCCCCGGCGGCGTGCAGCACAACTTGGCGTTCAACTATCCCTTCCCGCTGGTCTTCACTAGGGCGCAGGATGCCAAGCTCTATGATGCCGACGGCAATGAATACTTGGATTTTTTGCAGGCGGGCGGCCCGACGGTGCTTGGCTCCAACCCTCCTGCCGTGCGCGCGCAGGTGAAGGAGCTGCTGGATCAGTGCGGCCCTTCCACGGGTCTGTTCCACGAGTTTGAGTATAAGCTCGCCAAAAAAATCGCCGACAGCGTCGAGACGGTCGATATGTTCCGGATGCTCAATTCCGGTTCCGAGGCCTGCATGGCGGCGGTGCGCGTGGCAAGGCTCGCCACCAAGAAAAAAAACATTGTTAAAATGGGCGGGGCCTACCATGGCTGGTCGGATCAGCTTGCCTATGGCATCCGCGTGCCTGGTTCCAAGTTCACGCAGGCCAACGGCGTACCCCTCTATCTCTTCAAGCACACACAGGAATTCTTCCCCAACGATTTGGATTCCTTGGAGCGCGTGCTTTTCGCCAACCGGTTCCGCGGCGGCACAGCGGCGGTCTTTATTGAACCCGTCGGTCCCGAAAGCGGCACACGCCCGCTGGATTTTGATTTCAACAAAGGCGTGGAACGCCTTTGCCGCAAATATGGCGCACTGTTCGTCTTTGACGAGGTGGTGACGGGCTTCCGGATCGGAATGGCCTGCGCACAGGGCTACTTCGGTGTCTCGCCGGATCTGACCATCTTCGGAAAGGCGATCGCGGGCGGATATCCGGGCGCCGGCGGCATCGGCGGCAAGAAGGAATACATGAAATACTTGGGCGCAGGGCTGGACGGTTCCGCCAAAGTGAAGAAAGCGCTCATCGGCGGCACGATGGCCGCAACCCCAATCAGTTGCGCGGCGGGCTATTATACTCTGATGGAAATTGACCGCACGAACGCCTGCCAGAAGGCGGGTGAAATGGGTGATCTGCTCTGTGCGGGGCTCAAAGCGCTGGTGAAAAAATATGACCTGCCCTTCGTGGTGTTCAACCAAGGCTCCATCTGCCACTTGGATAACGCGGGCACGATGCATTATGCCATTGATTGGCACAAGCCCTGGGGCATCCCCGGCGTGCTCAAGGCGACGGGTGTCCGCAAAAAAGAGATGGAACACATGGGCGCCGCCTATATGGCGGAGGGCATTGTCACCCTGGCGGGCAGCCGGCTTTACACCTCCGCCGCCTACACGCCGGAGCTGGTGCAGGATGCCCTCAACCGCTTTGAACGCGTGTTCGCCAATTGTGGGCGGCTGCCAACGGAAAGCTGATTGCGGGAAATAGCCGGCAACATTTTACAGAGACAGGAGAACACAGCTATGGATATACTGCAAGCAAAGCTGGCGGTCATCGCGGCGGGCAAGCGCCTGCTGGAAACCGGACTGATTGCCCGCACCTGGGGCAACGTCAGCTGCCGGGTGAACGAGACGCAGTTTGTGATCACCCCCTCCGGACGGGCATACGAAAATCTGACCCCGGAGGAAATTGTTCTGGTCAGCGCCGCAGATTTGAGCTATGAGGGTGGAATCAAGCCCTCCAGTGAAAAGGGCATCCACGCGCAAGCTTATCTGCTGCGCCCGGAGGTCAATTTTGTGGTGCATACCCACCAACACAACGCTTCCATCGTAAGCGTGATGGGCAGGGAAATCAGCGGCGTCAACGCAAAGCAGGCGGCGCTGCTGGGCACAACCATCCCCCTGGCAGGCTACGGGCTGCCAGGCACAGGCAAGCTGCGCAAGGGCGTAACAGCCGCGCTCCGGCAGCATCCCGGCTCCAAGGCAATCCTTATGGCGCACCACGGCGCACTGTGCATGGGCAAGGATGCGGAGGAAGCCTTCCAGGTGGCCGACACGCTGGAGCAAGCCTGCGCCAAGTTCCTCAGCCAGAAGCTGCTGGAGGTGACCGGCGAGATTGCCGAAACCGTAAGCGGCATCCATAAGCTCCTCGCCGCAAAACGCGCACAGCGCCAGCGCCGCATATCGGCGCCGCCGCTGCAAGCCTGCACAAGCTTCCGCAGCGGTGACGCGGCGTTTTGCATAACGCCGGGCGACAAAGGTGAAACCCTGGATGTTTCCCTCAAAAGCGGAAAGGTGCTCAATGGCGCAGAGGAATATCCGGAAGCGCTGGAGCTGCACCGCGCCATTTATTTGAAGGATAAAAAAACCAATGCCATTATCCACAGCAAAAAAGCGGATATTCTGCATGCTTCGGCAAGCGGTGCCAAGCGGTTAAAGCCGTTCCTAGATGATTTTGCGCAGATCGCGGGCGTGAACCTCCGCCTTGCGCAGTTTGATCCTGCCAACCAGCTGGAAAGCGCAAACGCCGCGCAAAAACTACTGCGCCGCCGCAGTGCGCTGCTGCTTGCGGACAATGGCGCACTGTGCACGGGAAAAGATCTGGAGGAAGCCCGCGCGGTGGAACTGGTTACGGAAAAAAATTGCGCGGTCTCCCTTTCGGCGGATCTCTTCAAACAGGTAAGGGCAATCGGCGCAATTGACGCCGCCCTGATGCGGCTGATTTATGTGAAAAAATATTCCAAGCAAAAAACGAAAAAACAGTAAATCAGAGCAGCGCAAAGCTCCCCAACACAGGGGAGCTTTGTGCTATTACTCCGCCCCATGCGAACGCACATGGATGCCCGGCCGCGTCTATCCCGCATCCAGCATCTCCGCCGCCGCAAGCAGCTGCGCGGGGGTAACCGTTTCTCCGCCGATGATCCGCGCAAGCTCCCTTTTGCGCCCCTCGCGGTCAAGCGCGTCAACCTGCGTAAGGGTTTCTTCGCCGCTAACGGACTTGCTGATGAACAGATGCTGCGCCGCAAGCGCCGCGATCTGTGCCAGATGGGTGACGCAGATCACCTGCCGCCCGCTGGCAACGCTCACCAGCTTCCGCGCAATCTTCTGCGCCGCGCGCCCGCTGACACCGGCATCAATTTCGTCGAAGATCAGCGTGGCAACCTCATCCTTTTCCGCAAGCACATTCTTGATCGCCAGCATGATACGCGAAAGCTCTCCGCCGGAAGCAATCTTTGCCAGCGGGCGCGGTTCTTCCCCGGCGTTTGCTGAAATGAGGAATTGCATCCGGTCGCCTCCCTCGGGCGTAAGGGGGATTTTTTCGTGTGTTACTTCAAAACGCACGCGCGGCATATCCAAGTCCGCCAATTCCTCGCGCACCCTTGCGGCAAATTCCGCCGCCGTCCGGCGGCGTTCCTTGCTTAGCTGCTTTGCCAGCAAAATCGTCTGTGCCTTTCGCGCCTCAATTTCCTGCTCCAGCGCAAGGATGCGCGCTTCGGATTGCGTGATGGAGGCTTCCTCCCGGCAGGCGTTTTCAAGGAAAGATAGCATCTCCTCCTCTGTCTGCCCGTATTTTTGGGAAAGGCGGTAGTAAATATCCAGCCGCCGCTCGGTTTCCTCCGCCTCGGCGGGATCAAACTGCACACCGGAAAACAATTCGCGCAGCTCCGCAGACGCTTCCTCAAGTTCATAGGCGCTTGTGCGCACACGCTCACAAAGGCTAAGCGCCGCAGGATAAAATTCCCCCGCCCGCTCCAAGGCAATGGCGCTTGCGTGCGCCAGGGAAACAGCGCCGCCCTCATCCCCTGCGCCGCTGAGCGCGTCCGCCGACACATGCAGAGCCTCCAGCACCTTTTCCGCGTGCAAAAACAGTTCACGGCGTTCCAGCAGCTGTTCCCGTTCGCCGGGCTGCAACGCGGCGGCTTCCAGTTCAGTAATCTGGTGACGGAGCATATCCAGCCGCCGCGCTTTCTCATTTTCGTCCATTTGCAGGGCGTCCTGCTCCCGCTGCAAACGGCGCAGCGCGGCGTAGCTTTCACGGTATTCGGTGCGCAGGGCATCGTTCTCCGCCATAACATCCAAAAAACGCAGGTGCCGCTCAGGATCCAGCAACGCCTGGCTGTCGTGCTGCCCATGAATGGTAATCAGCTCACCGCCGATCGCTTTGAGCGCCGAAACCGTGGCAAGCTGCCCGTTGACGCGGCAGCTGTTTTTGCCCCCTGCGCTGATGGAACGGCTGAGCAGCAAGCTGCCGTCCTCCTCACAGGGCAGATCCATCTGCTCCAAAAGCTGCCGGACACCGGATGAAATATCTTGGAACAACGCGGAAACCCGCGCCGAATCCGCGCCGGTTCTTACCAGCTCACGGCTCGCGCGCTCACCCAGCACCGCCTGAATCGAATCAATGACAATGGATTTGCCCGCACCCGTCTCGCCTGTCATAGCAACAAAGCCGGAGGAAAACTCCAGCTTCGCTTGCTTAATCACCGCTATATTTTCAATCGTCAAGCTTTGCAGCATACTGTTGAATCTCCTCTTGCACCTGAAGCGCAAACGCTTCGCTGCGGCAGAGCAGAAAGATGGTGTCATCCCCCGCCAAGGAACCGATCACGCCTTCCGGGCGCATGGCGTCCAGAGCGGCCGCAACTCCCTGCGCCATACCCGCCGAGCAGAGCAGGCAGACGGTATGCCCGGCGCTGTCAACCGTCTGCACGACGCTGGCAAACATTGCACGCTGGCGGCGGCGGTTCGCATCGCCGATCAGTTCTTCCGCCGCCTGATAACAATTTTGCCCCTGGCGCTTGGTTTTTGTCAGACGCAGATCCTTAATGTCCCGCGAAACCGTCGCCTGCGTCGCGTTCGTGCCGTGTGTGAGCAAATACTGCCGCAGCTGTTCCTGCGTCGCAATGTTTTCCTCCGCCACCGCTTTCATAATCAGTGCGTGCCGTTCCTTTTTCATGGTTGTTGCCCCTTTTCTATTTTCTCATATCTTCAACGAAGACCGGAAACCAGCTTCGTATTCAGCGTATCCAAAAAGCCCTGCGGCTTAAGCCGGAGGAAGTTGACCCGTTCGGCACAGCAGCATACCTCAATGCGTTGCCCGGGTTGCAGGGGCAAGGGCGGCTCCGCGTCACAGGTGAGCGCAAGACCATCCTGTGTGATGTCCATCCGGAACACCGTGGAAGGCGAAAACACCACCGAGCGCGAAAACAGCACGTGATTGCAGATCGGCGTGAGCAGAATGCTTTCGATCCGGGGATCCACCACCGGACCGCCTGCGGAAAAGGAATAGGCGGTGGAACCGGTGGGCGTGGAGAAAATCACGCCGTCGCCAAGATAGCCCAGCACCTGCCCGTCGCAGCAAACCGCAAGCTCTGCCAGGCGCGAGCGCCCGTGCCGGGAAACCACCGCATCGTTGATGCAGCTTTCCTCCCGCAGCAGCGCTTCTCCCTGCCAAAGCCGCACCGCAAGGAGCATCCGGGTATCTATGTCGTAATCCCCTGCGGCAAGGTTGCGCAGCAACGCCAGTTCGTGTCCCTCAATCCCTGCTAAAAAACCCAGTCTTCCGGCGTTGATCCCCAGCACCAGTTTTCCGTAGGGCAGCGCTTTGCGCGCAGCGGTCAGGATGGTGCCGTCGCCGCCGATGGCGATCAGCACATCGCACTGCGCCGGATCCTCCAAGGCGGTTTCGCGCAGGCCGGTCTGCGGCAGAATGCTGCGCACCTGCACCGCCAGCGCCTGCGCACCGGGCTTGGAATCGTTGACGTAAAGCGCAAAATGCCGCATGACCCGCCCTCCTTTTTCCCTTACAAAATTAATAATATAGGTTCTGTTGATTTCATACTCTTTCGGAATGTAAACCTCCCGTAATGCGGCGAAGGAAGCTGCCTTTCTTACGCGCCCAAAACTCCTATCGCCGCCTGCACTACCGCCGCCGCTTCCGGCAGAGAAAAGCCCTCGGCAGGCGGCTCCTTTTTGAGCAAAAGCAAGTATTCCCGGTTTCCATCCGCACCTGTGATGGGAGAAAATGACAGCCCGTGCGCAAAAAAGCCCTGCTGCCTTGCCGCTTGGAGCACCTCACCCAGTACGGCGCTATGCACCTTCGGGTCGCGCACCACGCCCTTTTTGCCCAAACGTTCACGCCCGGCTTCGAACTGCGGCTTGACCAAGCAAACCGCGCTGCCCTGCGGCGCAAGCAGCGAAAACAGCACCGGAAATATCAAACGGAGTGAGAT
>JAISQZ010000108.1 GCA_031273905.1 Oscillospiraceae bacterium
CCTGCCGTCCTCTGCTTGCACCGTTCTTCCCTCCTGTATAAGCCAGGATGGAGCTAGTGTTGGCAGGGAGGGGAAGGGTTATGCGTTTTTGCGGGGCGGGGCGCTTGGAAAAATGCACCGCGCGAAAGAGGGGGCCTCCAAACGCGTTGCGGCATCAATCCCGCCCGCCAAGCCAGCCGAGCCGATACATCCCCAGCGCCCCGGCGAGGGAAACAATCACGGTGACGGGGATCAGCATACCCACCTGCGCGGCGGGCGCGAAGAGCAGCGCCAGCACGCCGGCCGCAATCGGCAAAAAAGCGATGCGCCAATGCTTCACAAAATAGCCCGCCGCAAGCGAGCCGAAAAGCGCGGGCAGCACCTGCGCAAAGGCGGGGGCGATATAGGCGTTTGGATCCGCGATAAAGGGCAGCAGCGGCGAAAGCAGCAGCACCGTCGCCGCGATTACCAGCGTTGTGGTGATGGAGGAGGCGGCGACCGCGATGGTGGAAACCACCTCACCTTCCGGCGAATTGGCGCGAACCTCGGCGTTTTTTAGCGCGGCCATGGCGCACGGCAGCTTGAGGTTGGCGATGTTGCCCGTTACGGAGGCAAGATAGTTTCCGCCGCTGCCAATGAGGGGCGCGTAGCTGACAAGCTCAATCACTGCGGTTGCCCAAAAGAGCGGCACTACGCCGAGCAAGCCGTGCAGCACGCCGGAAAACGCGGGCCAGGCATCAAAATAAACACTGATCGCCAGGGGAATGCTCAGCAAAAAGCACAGGGCGCTTACGCTCCAGAAGCGCCCCCAGCGGTGCACGCGGTCAAAATAGCTTGCCATGGTTGATGTAAGCCCCTTTCTATCCACGCCATTCCAAAAATGCGATATGCTCTGGTAAAATTTCCCGCGCGAACAGCACGGCAATCCCCATGGCGCAAAACATGCTCAGCGGCATGGTGAAGGGCTTTGCCCAGTTCAGCCCCAAGCGCTTGACCAAAAACTCCAGCAGCAGCAAAACCCCTGTGGCGGCGAGGATTGTGATTACGGAAAGCACGCCCGCGCCGTCGCCGACGATGGCGGGATCGCCCTTGCCCGCAATGCCGCGCGCCAAAAACGCGGCGATCAGCCCCAAGAACGCCGCCGCGCTCAAAATGTCCGCGAGCTTTTCTTTTTTCTTTACCGCGCCGCCGATTTTCTTTTGGATCCGCTTCAAAAACAGCGGCAGCAGCAGCAGCGGAAGGATGCTGCCGATGGTCATCACCCAGGCGATGGCGGAAAAGGCCGCCGGTTCTGTAATGGGCAGCGCCAAGCCGCCGGGGAGCTTCATGCCCTCCGCCGCCGCCTGCGCCGCCGTGGTTTCGTAGGAAAGGTTGCCGATTACGCTCAGCCGGATCCAGGGCAGGACGATCCCCAGCGGCTTTGAAAGCGCCAGCACGGTGGTGGCAATCGCCAGCGACGGCGCGATGCTGAAGAGTGCGCTTGCGGTCACCGTATGGCGCAGCGCCGCGGGTTTCATGCCAAGCGCCCGCCCCTGCCGCCACGCCTTACGCAAAAAAAAGAGCGATTGCGCCAGCACAAACAGCACCACCAGCCCGCCCAGCGCGTACATGAACGCGGATTGCCGAAAATCCTCCAAGGGAATCCCTCCTTTGTTGCATTATATCATTGCGGGATCGTATGCAGCACTTCGCAAACCCGCAGACCCACATTTGCGCAGGCAGCCCCTAAGGAGCGTGCTTTGAAGCTGCCCGGTCAGCGTTTCGATTTCTTTGCGGCACGATATTCTGTGCGCAAAGCACAAGCGCCAGCAGGCAGAGCGCCACAAAATGGTCAAACGCCAGCATCACTGCGGGCGCAAGGAAGACCAACGCCAGTGCGAGGGGCTGTTTTTCCTGAAAGACCGCTCTGAGGCGCCCCCGGGGCACCTCCTCCCAGGCGGTAAAGATCAACAGCATCGAAAGCGCGGAAACAGGGCTGCGCCCAAAGAAAAACGGAAGAGCTACGCTGCGCGAAAGCTCAGGCACGGTGCTGCGCACGGGATTGGGGTTGAGCAGGAAATTCAGCGCCGTCACCAGCACAAGACCCACAAACGCGGCGGGCAGGATTTTTTGCAGCCGCTTGAATTTGCGCGGATAGGTGATCAGAACCACCATCATAATCGTTGAAAACAGCACCGTGCGCCAGTTGGGATAAAAGCCCGCCGCGCGGTAGCTTTGCAGCAGCGCCCAAACGCCCGCGCCCCGCGCCGCAACGGCAAAATAACCCGCCGTCTGATGCAGCGTCATAACAATCGCCGCGCCCAAATAAAAGCCGGGGGGGATCCACAGCGGATCCCGGCTCTGCCGCAACAAAACGGGGAAGCGCTTCTTCCGCCTGCGCGTCAGCCACAGCTCCAGCGCAAGCAACAGCAAAAAAAACAGCGGGATGGCGAACAGATACGCGTTTTGCCCCGCATGCCTTGCGGCGCCGTCCTGCAGCGTCACAAGCAGCAGACCGGCAAAGGGTGTGCGCCGCCATGCCATCAGCACAAGCAGCGCGGCGAAGCACAGCCAGAGGATCAACCCCGGGGAGGCGCTTCCCTCAAAGGGCGCAAGCGTCCAGAACGCCAAGAACAGCGGGAACAAACCCAGCGCCGCGCCAAGGAGTTCGGCCGCGCCGCGCGGGCTGTTTTTTTTCGCGCGTCCGGTCAAAGCCGCCGTTCCCCCCTGCGGGGCGGCGGGCAAGGCTCTCTTTTTGGAATACTTGTGCACTTGGCGCAACTCCTAATGAAACGTTTTCCGCCGGGCGTGGGGGCTGTGTTAGGCGGGCTTTGCAGTGTCCGTTTGGGACAGCGCCGCAACATACTGCGCCGCAAGGCGGGTGATTTTTTCGCTTTCGCCCGCGTCAAGCCACGCTTGGTTCACCAGATTGCCGCCAACGCCGAAGCCCTGCGCCCCCGCCGCCAAAAACGCGGGGATATCCGCCGCGCTGATGCCGCCCACCGCCAAGAAGCGCAGATGCCGCAGCGGTGCGCGGATTGCCCTGAGGTACGCCTCCCCCAGCGTGCCGGCGGGGAAGAGCTTGATGAAATCCGCGCCCCAGGCATGGGCGCTGGCGCATTCGGTGGGGGTCATGGCTCCCGGCATCGAAACCAGCCCGAGCCGCCGGGTTTCGCGGATGACCGCCTGGCTGCAATGCGGCGAAATGATATACCTTGCCCCGGCCCGCGCGGCAAGGCGCACCTGCGCGGGGGACATCACGGTTCCCGCGCCAACGCAAAGCGCGTCGCCGAACGCCCCGCAAAGCGCGGCGATCCCCTGCTCCGTGGCGGCAAAGCTTTCGGGCTTGTTCTGGTCAAAGGTGACCTCCAGCAGACGGATGCCGCCGGCGAGCAGTGCGCTTGCCAGCGCGAGGAGTTTTTCCTCCCCGGCAACGCCGCGCACAATGGCGATGAGCTTGTGCTTTTGCACAAAACGGATGGTTTCTTCGCGCATGGGGAAGACCTCCCTGATGGATTTTTCGCAAAGGGGCGCAGCCCGGGTTCTATGCCGCCGGCTCGAAGCGTTCGATCCCCGCGTCGTTGGTCACATCGCCGCTGAGGCTGAGGGGGATCTTGTCGCCGAGGTAGGTCGGCTTCGGGCGCAGGAGGCACATGCCGAAATCCTTGATCCGCGCCGCGAATTCCCTGGCGGAAAGCAGGGGCTGCCGCGCAAAGCCGCGATAATCGCTGGCGACGCCATAAGCCTCCAGCCCCAGCGCACGGGCAATATAAAGCGCCCGGAAGAGGTGGTAGCGCTGCGTGACGATCAATATCCGCTTTGCCTGGAAAATGTCCCGCGCACGGTAGAGGGATTCGTAGGTGGAAAAGCCCGCGTGATCCATAAAAACGTCCGCCGAGGGAACGCCCTGGTTCACGGCGTATTGCTTCATGGCGCTCACCTCGTCATACTGCAGCTGACCGTGGTCGCCGCTCATCAGCAGCACCGGCGCCGCTTTTGCCCGATAGAGCGCCACGCCGCGCCGCAGGCGGTCTTCAAGCATGTGGCTGGGGGACTGATCCGCCCAGACCTGCGCACCGAGCACCAGGATGCAGTCGGCTTTTTCAAGCCTTGCCGCCTCCTCCTGCGTAAGGATGCGGCTTTGTACGCTTTTGGCGACAAACGTGTTAATCCCGGCGCACACAAGCGCGGCGCAAAGCCCCAGCGCAAGCACAAGCGAAACCGTGCGCAGGCGCTTGCGCCGCTTGCGTCTGACGCCGCGGGACGTCATGGAAGCATCCAAGTATTTTCTCTGGTTCCGTTTCCCCATATCAAAAACACCCCGCTCATTTTTAAAATCCTGTATAGCTCCGCACGAAGAGGATTACCCATCCACAGTATACCACAGCGCACGGCGGAATGTCCAGTACAATCGCATATTTTCACGGCTTTTGGCAAGAATAGCAGGGAATACGCCAGCGAAAGGAAAAAACGCTTATGTCAAGCGCCGGATTTGCCCCTGCGGCAGGCTCCGTGCCCGCCTACCGCCGCGCACTTTCCCGTGGGTTGCGCACCCTGCGGCGCAGCTACCGGGCTGCGCTGCGCGGAAAACGCGCGGCACAAGCGCAATACCGGGAATGGCTTTGCGACAATTACTATATGCTCGAGCGCGAGGGCGGCGCCGCGCTGCGGGAGCTGGGGCGGCGGGAGCTGCGCGCCGAGGCGCACGGCTTTGCGCAGATGCTGGCGCATTGCCGCAGCCTTTGCCCCTTTGGGCAACTGCCCGGGGAGGCGAAGCTGGTGGAAGCCCTGCTGCGCGTGAAGCCCACCGCCGCCGAAGCGGACTGCCTTTCCCTTGCGCTGCGCTGCGTTTTAACGGAAGCCGCCGTGCAGGGCTGCCTTGCGCAGGGGGATATGCAGGCAATTTGGGTCAGCGCGGCGGTGCGCTCCTTCCGTGCGCTGCCGGAGCTGGATCTGCCCGGCATCCTGGAACAGATCAATCCACTGGAACAGCTTTTGCGGCGGGATCCCGCAGGGGTTTACACCCGCATGGAGGAAAGCAGCCGTGCGCTTTACCGCAGGCTGCTCAAAAAAAAGGCGCGGCGCGAAAAGAAATCCCCGGAGGAGGCGGCGCGGACGCTGCTGGAGCGCTGCGCGGGTGTGCCGCCGGGCGCAAGGGAGCGGCACGTCGGGATCCCTTTGCTGGAAGCCGCCGGGAAGCCCCGGCGCGGCTGGGCGCTGCTTTGGCTGGAAAGCCTGCTGCCCGCGGCGCTTGGGATCGGCGCGGCGGTTTTGCTGAAAAACTGGTTTTTGCCGCCGCTGCTCTATCTGCCCTTGTGGTCGCTTTGCCGTGGCTTGCTGGAAATCGCCTTTCTGCGCGGCGCGGAGCCGCTTCCCCTGCCGCGCCTGGAGCTTGGCGGGCAGATACCCGCGGAGGGGCGCACGCTGATCACGGTTTCCACCCTGCTGCCGCAGGCGGCGAACGCCGGGCAGTTGGGGCGGCGCATGGAGGAGCTGCACGGCTCCAACGGCGGCGCACATGCGGCGGTATGCATCCTTGCGGATTTGAAATCCGCCGATTCCTCCGTGCTGCCGCAGGATGAGGCGGATCTGGCCGCCGCCCGCCGCGAGACGGAGCGGCTCAACCAAAAATACGGCGGCGGCTTTTTGCTCTGCGTGCGCCCGCGCACCTATTCCCCGACGATGGGGGCATTCAGCGGCTGGGAGCGCAAACGCGGCGCAATCGCGCAGCTGCTGCGCCTGATTCGCGAGGAGGACGGCGCTGCGGGCGGGCACGGCGGGTTTTTAACCGTCTTCGGCGATACGGCGGCGCTGCGGGGTGTGAAATACCTCCTGGCGCTGGACGCGGACACGCAGCTTCCGCTGGGCACGGTGGCTGAGATGGTTGCCGCCGCGCTGCATCCCTGCAACCGCCCGGTGTTCGATCCCGCGCTGGGGCGCGTCACGCGCGGCTACGGCATCCTTTCGCCCGCGGTGGGGCTGGATCTGGAAAGCACGCGCAAAACGCCGTTTGCCCACGCCATGGCGGGGGAGGGCGGTGTTAGCCCTTACGCCAGCCATGTCGCGGAGCGTTACCAGGATCTGTTCGGCTGCGGCATTTTTTCGGGCAAAGGGCTGATTGATGTGGAAGCCTTTGTTCGGGTGAGTGACGCGCGTCCCTTCCCGGAGGAGCGGGTGCTCAGCCATGACATTTTGGAGGGCGGCTATCTGCGCACCGGCTTTTTAGCGGAGGTGCAGGTGACGGACGGCTTCCCCGCGCGGCAGGCGAGCTATTTTACCCGGCTGGAGCGCTGGACGCGCGGGGACTGGCAAAACCTGCCCTTCCTGCGCAAAAAGCGCGGTCTGCCCGCCCTGGGCCGCTATCAGCTCTTTGATAATCTGCGGCGTTCGCTGCTGGCGCCGGGCTGCCTGTTTGCGGCGCTGTGTTCCATGGCGCTGCCCTTCCCGGCCGCGCTTTGCCTGGGTCTTGCGGCGGCGCTGGGGGTCAGCGGCGGCTACCTCTTTTCCGCAGGGCGCTCCCTGCTTTCCGGCGGCGGGGCGATGCTTTCGCGGCTGTATTTTTCCGGCGGGCTGCCCGCCGCGCTGGGGGATACCGTGCGCGGGGCGCTGCAGCTGGTGACGCTGGCGCAGGCGGCGTGGGTATGTGCGGCGGCGGCGGCGCGGGGGCTTTGGCGCGGCTTTATCAGCAAAAAAAAGCGCTTGGA
>JAISQZ010000138.1 GCA_031273905.1 Oscillospiraceae bacterium
CTTTACGCGCCGTCCTCACTGTTCGGGGCATTGCTTGCAACAATGGCGCTTTCAGATTTTATCCTGCTGCGTTCGGAGCGCGAGGATGTTTGCGCCGCCGCGCTGCTGGACGCGGTCGCTCAGGCGCTGGGGCAGGAAGCGCCGCTTTGCGCCGTTTCGCCTGCGTGGAAGCATGGCGGAGAGCTGCTGGGGCGCTGCGATCCGCTGACGAAAATCTATGAAGAAACCGCGTTCCTGCAGACCATCTACGAAGCCGGGTGGGCGAAGGAGCTGCGCTTTGCCGCGCTCGACCGCGTAACCGCCGCAAAGCCGGAGGTTTACCTTGCGCCGCTTTTGCCGGTCTTTCAATTGTTTGGGGCGGGAGAGGACGCGCTGCGCGGCGTGCCGCTTGCCCCCTCCCAATGGCCAACCGATCCCCGCCTGCTGCGCGGCGGATTTTTGCCCTGGCCGCAAAATTTGTGGCTGTTTGGTCTGCTGGAGCCGACGGATCCGAAGCCGTCGCCGATGCTCCGCGCGGCAGCGGCGGAGTTTTGCCTGCCCGCGCAGAACGCCCGCAGCTTCCTTGTGCCGTGGACGCAGCCGTTGCAGGTGGAGTCCGCGCAGCTGCGCCGCCTGTTTGATCACGCGGAGGAGGTTTTCACTCTGCCGCAGGAAAGCGCCTTGCGCCTTGTGCAGCTGCTGCATTATTTGGCGGAGCGCCTGCAGCTTGCTCTTCCGCCGCAGACGCAGGAACGCTTTGCGCGGTTTTTTTCCGTTTGCCTTGCCTGCGGCATGACGGCGCGGGAGGCGTTTGACGCATTTTTGTTCCACCACGCGCTGCGTCCGCTGGAAAATGCCGATCCCGCCGTCCTGCGCTATGAGCTGCCGGGGCTGCGGGTGTTCCTGGCGCAGTTGGCGGGGCAGCGCGCCTTGCCGCTCACTGCGGCGCTGCTGGAAGGGCTGGTGGACGGCATGGGGAGAAAATAGGAAACATACCGTTTATTTTTTTTCGGATAAAACACAACGGAACCCCGCTGATATGGCCAGGGTTCCGTTGTATTTTATTTAGAAGCTGGTATGCACAGAGGCTGTAACGCCGTCCTTGCGGAGACAGCCCCCTAGGAGCGCAGGCTCTCCAATTTTCCTTACAGCAGCCGAAAGACCGGCGGCTCGCCGCCGTTTTCCCCGCTGTTATCCCCGCTGTTCTCTTCGGCGGCTCTGCCACTTTCCGCGTTGATTTGAATTTTACGTTGCGCGTCTTCCAGCTTTTGCTGCAATTCCCGTAGCTGCTTTTTCGCGCTGGCGGTGCCGAAGGCATCCTCCTGTTCTTCTTCTGTCGCTTCTGTCGCTTCCGCCGTCTCCGTCGTTTCTGCCGCTTCCGTCGTTTCTGCTGCGGCAGGCGGCGTCACTTCCGCCTGCGGCGCTTCTTGTTCTGCCGGCTGTGCCTGCAAAATGAACTTGAAGCCGTCCTCCTCGTCGGCGCCCTCCTCCTGCGGCGGAAGATCAAGTGAGCAGTCCTCCGGGGTCAAGCCGGTTTTGTTTGAAAAAAACAGCAGGCTAGGCGGCGGTTCCTCCGCCGGGGGCGGGGCGTCAACGAAAGGCGGCGGTGGTTGCGGCTGCGTTGCGGGAGCCGCAGGCAAAAGTATGCCGCTTTCCGGAAAGTCGGGCGATGGCGCGGAACCTGCCGGACGTGCTTGCAGCTTGCGTTTTTCGAGCAGCGCGAGGAGCATTCCGCAAAGAGCCAGCAAAACCAGCGCGGCTGCGGAAATCAGGACGCCCTGGCGCAGCCCGCGCGGCACATAGTGGAAGCTGACGCTGTGCACACCTTTTTCAAGCGGGATGCCAAGCAAGCCGCCGCGCGCCGGTTTTGCGGGAACTGCCTTTCCGGTGGAGCTGTCCTCCGCCTTAACCGCTTCTTGCGCCCGTTCCACGATGCCCACCTGGACGTATTGCGAAACCGGCAAAGCCTTGCCGTCCACCTTCACCTGCCAGCTGCTGTCGTAAGGGATGGAGGTATAAAGCAGCCCGTCCTCTTTCGCGGTTACGGTACCGCTGAGACCGGTTTCGCTGAAGGAGCCGTCCTTGATCTTGATTGCGCCCTGTTGCAGGATTTTGTAGCCCTTGACGAACGCATCCATGTCCAGCCCATAGGTGTAGCAATAAAAGGAATTGCTTTCCGGGGCGTCTTTTTCCAGCAGCAGTTCAATGCCAAGCGGTGTGCCGGGCGTAAGGATGCCCAGATCCCAGACGCATTCCTTGTTGTGCGAGCGGTGCTCAACGATTTCCCCTTCGTCGTCGCCGCGCGTCACCCTGACTTCAAACACGTTGGGGCTGTCCACATAAATATAGACGTTTTGCGTGCGCTCCACTTCAATTTCAAATTGCAGCTCCCTTGTGCCGAATTCCTGCTGCGGCGCGTTGGAATAGCTGACGAACATGGAATCAATGCTTGTTTCGACGCCGCTGGTGTTGAAGAAATCGCTGCTTGTGCGCATTTCCACCGGGGTGAACACATCCGCAACGCCGCTGGCGTGCGCCCAGTAATCCGCCTGCACCTCAAAGGGGTTGTCGCTGCCGGTGGTATCCCAGTCCGCAACGCCGCTTGGCACCCAATAAGCGATCGGGAGGTAATAATTGTTCTTGAACACCGTGAAGCGGTCATAGGCGCTTTGCTTGTTGTAAAGCGCGGGGTTGAGCACGGGGAGGAAGCTGGAACCCGCGCCGCTGCTGTGGCTTTGGTTTTCAATCAGGTATTTCAGGTTATGCATGGCGTTATAGACCGGCGTTTGCGGGTTATAGGTATAGGAATTGATATAATTCCCCGCCAGGCCGAGCTTGAATTCCAGATTCGCGGTGCTTTCATAAGCCATGGAGGAAAAGGTGGAGATGCCCGGGTAATCGTAAAGGGAGGGATCCATCAGGGTCAGCAGATCCGTCAGCTCCATGCGATAAAAGCCCTTATCCTTCGCCTGGATCCCAGCCTTCACCTTTTGGAAGGCGGCAAGGTCGGGCGCGTAGGTCATCTTTTCGTGCGTGATTTCAAAATTTTGCGTATCCGCCGCGCAGACCTCCGTAACCACGCAGCAAAGCAGCAGCAACGCCAGCGCGGAGGAACGCGCCTTGGGTGTGCGCCGCATGGCGGCAAAGAGCAGGGTATAGGCGGCAACGAAGATCAGGGTGAGATAAACGGTCAGCTCCTCCACATTTTTGGAGCCGATTTTTTGCACAATCACCACAAAAAACAGCAGCCCGATCCCTGTGGCGACAATGGTTTTCCAGTTGATTTCCCTGAGATGCCGCCACGTGCGGTAGGCGATCAGCAGAAGAAGGAAGGAATAAAGGAAGGAGAAGCGATAGGGCAGGTCGTTGGGGAAATGGAAGGCGTGCCAGATGAAGTTGAGGAAGTTTGTGTTAAAGCTGAAAAACAGCAGCGCGAGCAGCAGGACGTGCAGCACCTTATCCCGCGCCTTGATCGACGGCACAAAAAGATAGAGCGGCACGAGCAGCAGCGTTGCCACCCCGCAATAGACGTTGGGCAGCACATCGTCGCCGCTGGCACGGATGGTCGGTTCAATATCGGCGAAGTGGTTTGCCAAAAAATCAAAGATGGAAAAATACGATTGATATTCCGCCGGGAAGCTCCCCGAGGTGGCGGAGCTGCTTTTGAGGGCGAAATAAACCGGCAGCAGGGAAAAGGCGACCAGCGCCCCCGCCAGCAGCGAGGAAAAGCCGAAGAGCGCGGCAGTGGGCAGCAAGCGGTTGTGCCGCAGCCGTTTGCTCCAGGGCGCCGCGTCGTCCAGCGCCGCTGTTGTGGAATTGAGCGAATAGCTGGAAAAATACTGCACAATAAAAAACAGCGCACTGAACAGGCAGACCATAAAGCCCATGTAATAGTTGCTCAAGAGCGTGACGGCGAGGGCAAGGGTATAGAGGAAAAAGCGACGCTTGTGCACAAGCCGATGGATGCCAAGCGCCACAAGCGGCAGCAGCGCCATGGCGTCTATCCACATCACGTTCCAGTAATAGGCGATAAAGAAGCCGCAAAAGGCATAGAGGATCCCGAAGGCCGCAATAGAGGGGTCACTTTTTTTGAATATGCGGCGCAGCATATAAGCAAAGGCTCCGGAGGCGAAGGCACACTTGAGCAGGATCATCGCGCCGATGGCCTCCGGAATCCGGTCGTGCCCAAAGAGCAGCACCAGCAACCCCGTGGGGCTGGAAAGATAGTTATAGAAGTTGCCGAGGAAGCCGCCGCCCATGCCGCTGTTCCAGGAAAACAGCAGGCTGCGCTGCCCGACCAGCCGTTCATAGAGTTCCGCGAACAGCGGACCATATTGGTGATAGAGATCCATGCGCAGGATGGTTCTGCCGCCGAAGGGAATCATATTGAAGCAAAACCAGACAAACAGCATCAGCACACCGGCCGTCAAAAACGCCAGCAGCACATAGGCGTTGTTTTTGAGCCACAGCGCAAAGCGGGAACCGGCCTTCTGACCGGCGCTGCGTTGTTGTGTCATTAGGAAACCCCTTTCCATTTTTTGGTATGACTGATATATATATGTCCGGCAGGCATAGCCCGCCTGCAATAGATTACCATAGCTTGACCGTGGTTGCAAGCATTTTTGCCTATTTTTTTCAAATAACGGGCGTAACGCAGCAAAGCGCAAAATAGCCGAACAGCAACAGCAGCGGCATAGAAACGCTGTTTTCCAAGCAGGAAAGCGTGAACAAAAGTCCCGTTGCCGTCAGGAGCAGCAGCGAAGCGGCGAGCACAAGACGGTTCGCCGTGCGCTGCGCCAGCGCCAGACTAAGGGCGAAATAAAGCGCCCTGCCGCCGTCGAGCTGCCGCAGGGGGAGCAAATTGAGCAGCCCAAAGCCCAGATTGAGCCACAGCCCGTTTTCAAGGAGGTAGCTTTGCCAAGGCGCCCCCGTGCCAGGCAGGCGCTGCAGGCAGGCAAACAGCGCAGCAAGGCAAAGGCTTGCCGCAGGGCCCGCAAGGGCGATTGCAATTTCCTGCCGGAAGGAAAGACGCAGCCCCGGCGCCCGGTCGATGCGCATTCCGGCGGCGGTGAGGGCAATGCGGCGCGGGCGCACGCGGAAGAATGCCATCACGCCAAGATGCCCCGCTTCGTGCAGGGCGGCAAAAAAAAGCCCCAGGCAGATGCGCCGGACGGAATCCGCCGCAACGCACAGCGCCAGCATGGCAATAAAATAGACGCTGATTTCAATGGGAACGCGCTTTTTCAGGATTGTTATGCCAGAACCACCCTTCGTTACGCGGCTGTTTCCTTGGGCGGGTATCCGTTGCCGCCGAAGAGCGGCTGCGGGTCACAGCGCAATTCCCCGATGCGCACCTCGAAGTGCAGATGCGGTCCGTTGGAAACGCCCGTGGAACCCACCAAGGCGATGGTTTCTCCCGCGCGCAGCACCATGCCCTCTTCCGCCAGCAGCTTGGAGCAGTGCGCGTAAAGTGTGCGCAGCCCGCCCTGATGCTCCATCAGGATGAAGTTGCCGTAATCCGCGTCCGTTGCGGCCTGGAGCACCTTGCCGTAAAACGCGGCGGTGATGGGCGTACCCAAGGGTGCCGCGATATCCATGCCGGTGTGGAAGCTCTGTTTCCCCGTGATGGGGTGAATGCGCAGCCCGAAAGCGGAGGTCAGCCGCCCGTCCGCAAGCGGGCGCAGCGGCGCAACTGTGGTCAGCACCGGTGAAAGCGTACATTTTTTTGCCGCCAAATCCATGGTGACGTTCCCCTCCGCAGGGATGTCCTTCCCGCCGCCGATGACCGGTGCGGCGGCGGTGCTTGCCGCGCCGCTTTCCTGCGCCGCAGGCTGCGTTTGCGTTTCTCCGGGCGCTGCTTCTCCGCCGCTCTGCGCCGGTGCCATCACATAAATTTCATCCTTGAGGGAGGAAAACGCCCCTTTCACCGCAGCCCAAACCTCCTTGACGGAAAGATCGGTGCGCATCATGCTCTGGTAGGCGCTGCGCAGCTGGCGGTAGGTGTTGGGCGCCGCCTTTTGGCTGAGGAATACACCGCCGAGCAGCAGCGCACACACAATGATCTGCGTCAGCGCGACGCGTGCAAAGCTGCCCTTGGGACGTTCCCCGGCGGCAAAGGCGTCCTCCTCCCGCGCCGAACACGCCTCCTCCTTGCCGCCGCGGCGCTGCTCGCGCAGGGCGCGGATATCCGCAAAGCGGTTTTCCGATTCCGCAAGGCTCAGTTCCCTGTCATACTCCTGCATGTCCGCTTCCCCTGTCTTTCATAGTATTGATTTTGCTTATAGCTATGCAGACGCGCGGCGGGATATGAAAAAAAGGCGGACGCCGTTCACCGACGCCCGCCTGAGGGGGAATATACGCTTTGTTTGGATTAATCGCAGAAGCCCGCGCCCTCGCCGTTGAAGAGACCGGGGTATTTCGGCAACCGCCACCAATCGGAATAGCCGCGCCCGCCAACAGCATAATAGACGGCTTCATCCAGGAACGAGAACAGACCGCCGAGGATTTTTGTGGTGGTATCCTCCTCCTGGAAGGGGTCATGCGCGATTTCCGTCACACCCGCGGCACGCAGCGCGGTCACCAATTGCTTGCTGACCTCGGTGGTTTTTTCCTGATCGGCGATCGTGCCGTTGAGCAGCGCGTGCGCCGCCGTTTCCGCTTCGTCAAGCTGCTTTTTGACCTCCGGGGTCAGGGTGCTTTTGTCAATGGCTTCCAGCTTTGGCAGCCAGTCGCGGCGAATCCAGTCCGTGCGCGCGGTGCCGTTGAACTGCGGCCAGACGGCGGGCTTGGAATGCACGTTTTCCAGCGTGGGATCAAGCAAAAGCGCGGTGGCAAGGTTGATGATGATGTCGTTGCGCCCTGCCTCGTGGTGCTGGTTTTCGAAGAACCAGGTGTTGTCCGGCAGCACGCAGGTGGAAGCGTCAACGGAACGGTTGGGGCTGATGTAGCTATAATCCGGATTTTTTGCGGAGGGCTTTTGCTGCTGGTAATTTTCGGGGAACTGTGTGCCGGCGGGGACGGAGCTTGCGCCCTGGGAGGTGGAGGCGACGTGAATCACCCCATCGGCATTGGAAGTCTTTGCGGAAGCCACAGCGCCAAAGATAAAGTATTCCACATCGCCAAACTGCAGCCCGTAACCGGCGATGTTGTTTACGCGGGTGCCGTTTGCCACAATCCGGCGGGTGTTTTCGTCAAAACGCGCCTGCATTTCAAAATAGGCATCCACCTTTTTGAGCAGCTCCTTGTGTGCGTCGTCGGTAAGGTATTTGTCGCGCAGGGCTTTGTAGCGCGCAAGGGGAACCGTCGCCCAGAGCTGCGCGTTGTTGATCATAACGTTCGTGTGAAGGAAATCAAATGCGGCGGTCAGCATTTTTTCGTAGGTCTTGCGCGGCAGAATCCGCAGCGCGACGCCAAAAATCTTCGTCAGATATTCTTCCAGCCCGAGCCCAAGGGTTTCCATCAGGGCGGGCACCAAGCCGCTGTAGAGATAGCGGTCGTTGAGATCAAATTCCCGGGCGAACAGATCCGCTACCACGTCGCTGCCGTCGAGCACCGCCACCAGGTTGACCACCTGGTCAAGGTCGCCTTTATCGCCGTACATATCAAGGTAAGCCACATAAACCGAGCCGCCCAAGCTGACGTTAACCAAGCTGACCTTTTCGCTGCCCGTATCCTCTTTGACAAATTCGACGAATTCACGCAGCTCCTTCGCGGTCTGCACCGCGTCGCCCATCATGCTGTAGGCGAAAAAGAATGCATTTTCTTCCCCGATTTCATCGGTGATTTTGCGCATCGGGATCTGGCGGTAGAACATGTCGCGATCCGCCTGATCCATATCCGCAACGCTCTTGAACATGCGGCGCGGGCGCAGATCATTGACCAGCGTGCCGTCCGCGTTCATTGCGTGTGCGCTGAGCAGCTGCCCGAGCACCTTGCCCACGGATTTGGAAAAGCCGACATCCACCTGGAAGATCAGCGTAAGCAGTGCGGGAATCAAAAGCTCCTTGAGCAAAAGCTCCACGATGCCGCGCGGGTCAATGACGATCATTTTAAAATAGCCGCCAAGTTCAGCGCCGCTGTCGTCAAGCGCAAGGCTTCCATCCTCATTGTAGTAATCCACCGGCGATTGCCCGATGCCCGGTATGATGATAATGGGGCTGTATTCCCCGTCCGCCTGCGGCTTAAGCGCTGCGGCAGCTTTCGTGCCGGCGGGTTCGCCGCTTTCCGCCGCGCTGCCCGCAAGCGCGAGGGGCAGTGCAAGCGCCACGCAAAGCAGGAGCGCAAGTGCGCGTTTCCATACAATTTTCATCGAAGTACATCCCTCCCGATCTTTATCCCACTCAAGATACCATAAACCGCAGCGGAAAGCAAGCCTTTTTCGGAAAAAAATGCGGCGACCGGGCTGTTGCGGGTTTCCCGCGCACAAGCGCAGGAGGAAGCCAAGCCCTGCGTTTGAAAAATATTCCAGAAGAACGGCGCTTCATACTATCCCGCAATTTCCATCTTGTATTTCACGTTTTGATATGGTATACTTCCATCGTGGTTGATTTTGGGGGTTTGGCGATTACACAGGCAGGCATTTGAAGACGGCAGGCATTTGAGGAGAGATATGTTATGTTACAGAAATGGATCAGCTTTTTGCTTTCCCTGCTGGTTTCCCTGGGCTTTGCGCCGCAGGTGCCGGGGCAAACCGCGCAAATAGCGGCGACCGGCAGCGCGGCGGCGCAAGAACCGCTCAGTCAGGCGCAACGCGCCTATTCCAGCGCCGTTCGGGCTAAACGCGCGGCGGACGGGCCGCGGCTGGGAGTGCAGGCGCAATCCGCCCCCATCGAGATTTCCAATGCGGCGCAATTGGAGGCGGTTCGTCTCAATCTCGGTGGGCACTATATCCTTACCAGGGATTTCCGTCTGCCGGAGGGCGATTTTGAACCCATTGGCAGTATACAAGCGCCCTTCTACGGCAGCTTTGACGGCAACGGCTTTGCCATTGGCGGATTAACGGTGAACGAAACGCCCTTGCTGGAGGAAAATGGCACAGCAAGCGCCGGTCTGTTTGGCGCAAACGCGGGAGTCATCCAAAACCTGTGGCTGGAAAATTGCTCCGTCAGGCTGGCGCTTGTCTGCGACGGCGCGGAGGAAGCGATGGGTTATGTGGGGGCAATCGCGGGCTGGAATGAAGGCGTGATCGAAAATTGTTACGTAACAGGCGCCGTGACGGGCTTGGCGAGCGGCGATCCCGCAGCGGAAACGGAGATTTATGCAGGCGGCGTGGTCGGTTACCAGAGCTTTACGGGCGACGACTTGCAAAACGAGGGGGTTTTCCGTGTGCGCAGCACCGCTGCCGTCAGCGCCGGATCTGCCGCGCGTGCCTACGCGGGCGGGATTGTGAGCTTTGCGGAAAATGCCGCGCGCTTGCAGCGCTGCGTCAACCTGGGAACGGTGACGGCGCAAAGCAGCTTCAACCAAGCTTATGCGGGCGGCATCCTTGGCTCGACGGATACGGCGGCGCTGGTGGAGCGTTGTGCGAATTTTGGCGGCATCAGTACGCAAAGCCAAAGCGGTAACAGCTATGCCGGCGGGCTGGCAGGTTACCTTTCCATCACACTTTTGCGTGACTGCGTCAACTTCGGCGCTGTTTCGGCGGCTTCCGGCGGCGTTTTCAACAAACGCGCCTGCGCGGGCGGCTTGCTGGGCAACAGCTATGTTTGCGTTCCGGTGACCAGCTATTCCACCGGGGCGGTTTCCGCCACCGGCACCGGCAGCGCCGCGCTTTATGCGGGCGGCGGCGTGGGCTATTGCTACAGCAATGGTGATGACCCGGTGGCGGTGCAGTGCTATTATCTGCAAGGCACGGCGGCGCAGGCGGTCGGCAATATGGAGACTGACGACGTTGTGGCGCTGACCGGCGAGCAGCTGCATTCCGCTGCGGCATATCTCGGGTTTGATCCCTACGGCATTTGGCAGTGGGTCACGGTGGAAAGCCAGGAAGCGCTGGGCGTTACGGCGTATCTGCGCGACGTGGATCCTGTAGCGCCGCTGGCGCTTGCGCGGGTTCCGGATTTTGTGCCGCGCACTCCCATCCTGCGTGCCAACGGCGGTGTGCGCATCCAAGTCGATCCTGTGCGCGGTCTTGTTTATGGGCTGCCGGAAAAAACGGCGCGCTCCGCGCTTTTTGCCGCGGATCATCAGTATGATGCGGGGCGTTACCTTTATTTTGAAGAATACGGCAGAGCCGTTTATAGCGGCGCTTCGCCGGAGGAATACGTCTGCACGGGCGATACCCTGACGCTGTACGACGCGGAGGATACGGTGGCGGCCGTCTATCAAATGGTGATTTTCGGCGATGTGAATTCGGACGGCGTGGTTGATGCCGCAGACGCCGCCATCTTCAAGCAGCGCGCGGGCATGGATCTCAGGGGACTCCCCCTGGATGCCGCCGCGGTTGCGATGCTGCTGGAGGGACGCCCCAGAGATTATCTTCCGATGGGCTACAGCCACAGCGTTTCCGCTCATTACAAAGGATCGATTCCCCTGCTGTTCAGCGATATCGCGGCAGCTCTCAGCGAATATTGGCGCCAGGGCTGAGCCGCGCCATAATTGAATAACCAACAAAAGGAGTTGCCGGATGGAATTTACGAAGCTGGGGGTTCTGCGCAACAAGGTGGCGCAAATCGGCGGCGCGGCGGTCGCGCAGAGCCGTGACCTGGAGACTTGGGAGACAAGCACGGCGTTCTTCGCCGCGCCGGGGGTGTTCGAAAACCAAAGCGGCTGGAGCCATATGCGGCTGGGGGAGCATTGGCGCTTGGCAAATGCCCAAACCCGCTGGTTCCGCACGCAGTTCACCCTGCCGGAGGAATGGCGGGGCAGGTGCGTTTATCTGGAGCTTGACCTGGGCGGCGAGGGTCTGGTGCGGCTCAACGGCAGGATCATCAGCGCGGTGACCTCTTTTTTGCCCCAGGGCTATTCCACACACCGCCGCCAGCGCGAGCGCGTGCTGGTGACGCAAAACGCGCAGGGCGGCGAGGCGTTCACCGCCGAAATCGAATGCGCGATGAACTATATGGAATTTGCCGAATACCGCGCCAGGGGTGCCGCCGATATGGAATACACCCTGCGCAAGGCGAAACTGATCCTTTTGGACGACGCGGCGGAGCAATTCTTTTTCGACGCGCAGGTGCTTCTGGAAACGGTTGAGGCGCTGGAAAGCCCTTACGATAAAATGCGCCGCGGCAGTGTGAAGCTCCCGCCGGAGCTGGCGTCATTTTTGGCGCAAAGCGCGAAGGATCCTTTGCCGCACGGGCAACTGCTGGCCGTTTTGCAGCGCTCCCTTGCGGCGGTGGACGTGGATTTTGACCGCGAAACGCTGCTGCGTTCCCTGCCCGAAGCGCAAAGGCTGCTTACGGAGGGTCTGGCGGCGGTCAGGCTAGCGCATCCCGGGCGCATCACCGCCGTTGGCCACGCGCATATCGACAGCGCTTGGTGGTGGCCGCTCAAGGAAAGTGTGCGCAAAGCGGCAAAGACCTTTGCCAACGCGCTTTCGCTGATGGAGCAATACCCCGGGCATGTGTTTGCCCACAGCCAGCCCTGGCAGTACGCCGAAATCAAGGAGCATTATCCGGAGCTCTTCGAAAAAATCAAGCGGCGCGTGGAAGAGGGGCGCTGGGAGCTGCTGGGCAATTCTTGGGTGGAAGCGGATGCCAACATCCCGTCCGGCGAAGCGCTTGTGCGGCAGCTGCTTTACGGACGCAATTTTTTCCTCAAGGAATTCGGCAAAGCCTCTGACGTCTATTGGATGCCGGACGTGTTCGGCTACAGCTGGGCGCTGCCGCAGATTATCCTGCGTTCCGGGATGAAGTATTTTTACACCGCAAAGCTGCTCAACAACGACGTCAACCGCTTCCCCTATTCCCTGTTTCTCTGGCAGGGCGCGGATGGCAGCAGGGTGCCCGCCTATTTGCAGCGCGTGAGCTATAACAGCGAAATGACGCCCAAAATGTCCCAGGAGCTTTGGCGGGAGTTTGACGAAAAGGATCGCTGCCCGGCGATGCTGCAAACCTTTGGTTTTGGCGACGGCGGCGGCGGACCGACCTATCAGATGCTCGAATACGCCAAGCGCATGGAAAACATGCCGGGGCTGCCGCAGACCAAGGTGGCGCGGACAAGCGAATTTTTCGCGCAGCTGCCGCCGCAGGACGAGCTGCCGCTCTGGAATGACGAAATGTATTACGAGTTCCACCGGGGAACCTACACCAGCCAGGCGCGGGCGAAGCGTGCCAACCGCAAGGGGGAGCTGGCGCTGCGGCAGGCGGAAATCTTCTGCGCTGCGGCGCTGCGGCTTCTGGGTGCGCCCTATCCCATGGAGGAGCTGACGCAAGCCTGGAAGCTGTTGCTGCGCGCACAGTTCCACGATATCATTCCCGGTTCCTCTATCGGGGAGGTCTATGAGGATGCGGCGCGGGATTACACAAGGATGTTCGAGCTTTGCGGCGCGGCGCAGGACACCGCCCTGCGTGCGCTGAGCGAAGCCTTCGGCGCGGCGGACGGCGTGACCGTCTGGAATTCCCTTGGCTGGACGCGCACGGGCAGAATCCATTGGAAGGGGCGCGAAATCGCGGTCGAAGCGGTGCCCGCGATGGGCTGCAGGGTGCTTTCCGCCGAGGCGCTGGACAACCTTTGCGCCGAAGCGCCGCCGGTTCCCGCAGAAAAAACGGCGCTTGAAAACGAGGTTCTGCGCGTGGAGCTGGACGAAGCGGCGCTGATCACCCGTATCTTCGATAAGGTGAACGGGCGTGAGGTGCTGGAACCCGGCGCTGCGGGCAACCTGCTCACCGTGTTTGAGGATAAGCCCGAGCGCGAAAGCGCTTGGAATATTGACCTGGAATACAAAAACAAGTTCTGGGAGCTTCGGGAGGCGCAAAGCGTGGAAGCCATCCCCCACGGGCTGCGCGTTGTGCGGCGTTTCCACCGCTCGCTGATCACGCAGGAGATCCTTCTGTTCCCCGGCAGCCGACAGCTTGAATTCCGCACCGTCGCCGATTGGCATGAAAAAGAGAAGATGCTCAAAGCGGCGTTTCCCGTGGATATCCTTTCGCCGCGCGCGAGCTATGAAATTGCTTATGGCGCGATTGAGCGCCCCACCCACACCAACACCAGCTGGGATGCGGCAAGGTTTGAGCTTCCGGCGCAAAAATGGGCGGATCTTTCGGAAGGGAACTACGGGGTCGCGCTGCTCAACGACTGCAAATACGGATACGATATCCGTCATAACGTGCTGCGCCTGACCCTGTTGCGCAGCCCGGTTTACCCCGATCCCGACGCGGATCAGGGGGAACACTGCTTTGATTATGCCTTGCTGCCCCACGCCGGCGGCTGGCGCGAGGCGAACCTGCCCCGTGCGGGCTGTGAATTCAATGTGCCGCTGGCGCTTTGCAATGCCGCAGGCGCTGCGCGGGAAATCAGCCGGGCGCCCTGGATTCAATGCAGCGCCCCGCAGATCATTCTGGAAGCCCTTAAGCAAAGCGAGGATGGCGAAGCGCTGGTTCTGCGCGCTTACGAGGCGCAGGGCGGGCGCTGCAAGGCAAAATTCAGCCTTGGCTTTGCGGCAAAGGCTGTGCGGGAAAGCAATCTGATGGAGGAACCGGAGCAGCCGGATGTACTTGAAAACGGCAGCTTTGCTGCGGAATTCCACCCCTTTGAAATCAAAACCTTCCGGATTGCTTAGGGGCTGCTTACGCAAGGCTGTATGCGCGTCTTTTTTGCCGTATTGCCCTTTCAATAAGTAAAGCTTTCGTCACAAAAAAGGAGACTGACCTATGCTGCTTTCCCTGGTGATGCCCTGCTTTAACGAGGCGGAAAATGTGGATGCCATGCACGACGCGATCCTTGCGGCGTTTGAAGGCTGCGGCTTTGCCTATGAGCTGGTGTTTGTGGATGACGGCAGCCGTGACGGCACCTTCGGGCGCTTGTGCGCACTGCGGGAACGCTCTGCGCTGCCCATCCGGCTGCTGCGCTTTTCGCGCAATTTCGGCAAGGAATCAGCGATCTATGCCGGGCTTAGCCACGCCAAGGGGGCATATGTTACCCTGATTGACGCGGATTTGCAGCAGCCCCCCGCGCTCGCCCTGGAAATGCTACGCCATCTGGAGCGGCACCCGGAGGAGGACTGCGTCGCCGCGTTCCAGGAGCGGCGCCACGAGGGCAAAGGAATCGTTTTCCTTAAAAAAGCCTTTTACCGGCTGATGAACCGCATGACGGAAATTGAATTTGTGCAGGGCGCCAGCGATTTTCGCACGATGCGCCGCAGCATGGTGGATGCCATCCTTTCTATGGGCGAGCACAACCGTTTTTCAAAGGGCATTTTTTCCTGGGTGGGCTTTCGGACACATTATATCCCTTACAGCGCACGCGAGCGCAACGCCGGCAGCACCAAATGGAGCACCTGGAAGCTCTTCAAATATGCCTTTGACGGCATCGTTTCCTTCACCACCATGCCGCTGCGCCTTGCCTCGTTCGCCGGGGTGGGCGCTTCGCTGGCATCCATTGTCTATATGCTGGTGGTGGTCATCCAGAAGCTTTTTTTCCAGATTGACGTGCCGGGCTACGCCACGCTGGCGGTGCTGATCCTGCTGCTTGGCGGCATCGAGCTGTTCAGCCTGGGGATTTTGGGCGAATACCTTGCAAAAACCTATGTGGAAAGCAAGCGCCGCCCGATTTACCTCACGCGGGAGGTGTTGGAACCAAAGCAGGAGAAGGCGCAGTGAATAAGGAATGCTTGTATTGGCGCTGCCCCAAATTTTGATATGTCTTCATGATCGGAGTGAATCGCCATGCTTTACCCCGCGTCCCAGCAAGCCTCCCTTTCCCCCGAGCTGTTCGCGAAGCCCGGCGCCGAATACCGCGCCGCCCCCTTTTGGGCATGGAACTGCGCCCTCAATCAGGAGACCCTGAACAGGCAGATTGATTGCATCCGCGAAATGGGCATGGGTGGTTTCCATATGCATGTCCGCGTGGGGCTGGAAACAAAATACCTTTCAGATGAATTCATGGCGTTTGTGAGGGACTGCGTCAAAAAGGCGGAAGAAAACGGTATGCTTGCCTGGCTTTATGACGAGGACAAGTGGCCCTCCGGCTTTGCGGGCGGTTTTGTGACGCAGGAGGAAAGCGCCCGCGAAAAATTTTTGCTCTTCACCCAAACGCCCTATGGCAAAAGCGGCGCCGTCGCGGTCGGCGATTCCTCCGCCCGAACGGCACGCGCGGAAAACGGCGCAGTGCTGGCAAAATATTTGGTGCGCCTGGATAAAAACGGCTGCTTGGCGGAATACCGCCGCCTGGGCGCACAGGAGGAAGCGCAGGCGCGGCCCGGGGAAACGCTTTGGTACGCCTACCAGGAAACGCAGCTTCCCTCCTGCTGGTTCAACCGGCAGACCTATGTTGATACCCTTTCGCCGGAAGCGATCCAAAAATTTATCGCAACGACGCACGAGCGTTATTACGAAAGCCTCGGCGGCAAGTTCGGCAAGCGCGTTCCCGCGATTTTCACCGATGAGCCGCAGTTTTCGCGCAAAGAGGTTTTGCCGGATCCGTTTTCGCGGCATGACGTGATCTTGCCCTGGACGGCGGATTTTGCGGAAACCTTCCGCGCCGCCTATGGGCAGGAACTGCTTGATCATCTGCCGCAGCTTTATTGGGAGCTGCCACAGGGCGTTTCCGCGCTGCGCTACCGTTACCACGATCATGTGTCGGAACGGTTTGCGCGGGCTTTTGCCGATCAGATCGGCGGCTGGTGCGCGGCGCACGGCATTATGCTCACCGGCCACATGATGGAGGAGGACACACTCAAATCCCAAACCGCCGCCTTGGGCGACTGTATGCGCTCCTACCGCAGCTTCCAGTTGCCCGGGATCGACATGCTCTGCGACGAACGCAATATCAACACCGCAAAGCAGGCGCAAAGCGCCGCGCACCAATTTGGTCGCCCGGGGGTGCTAAGCGAGCTTTATGGCGTGACCAACTGGGATTTCCCCTTCCGCGGGCATAAGCTGCAGGGCGACTGGCAGGCGGCGCTGGGCGTGACCGTGCGCGTGCCGCACCTTTACTGGGTTTCCATGCGCGGGGAAGCCAAACGGGATTACCCCGCTTCCATTGGCCATCAATCGCCCTGGTACAAAAAATATGCCTGCCTGGAGGATCATTTTGCCCGCGTCAACGCCGCCATGACCCGCGGCAAACCGCTGGTGCGTGTGGGTGTAATCCATCCCGTGGAAAGCTATTGGCTGCACTGGGGTCCCGCCGTGCAAACCGCCGCCGTGCGCGAGGAGATGGATACCGCCTTTTCACAGCTTGCCAGTTGGTTGCTGCATGGTCTGATAGACTTTGATTACATCTGTGAATCCCTGCTGCCCTCGCAGTTCGACCCAGCCGGGGAGGGCTTCGCCGTGGGCGCGATGCAATACGAAGCGGTGCTGGTTCCCAATTGCGAAACCCTGCGCACCAAGGGCGGCACGGTAATTTTTGCGGGAACCCTGCCAAGCTATGTGGATGCGCTGCCCAGCGAGGAGGCGAACACCTTTGCCGCAGACTGCATACGGCTCCCGTGGTCAAAAACCGCGCTTTTGCAGGCGCTTAGCCCGCAGCGCCTTTGCAGCGTTACAACGGAAAACGGCGAGGCGGCCGGGAATCTTTTTTCACAGTGGCGGCAGGACGGCGCTGACCGTTGGTTTTTCCTGGCGCATGTGTATGACGAAAAGGATCATTACCGCATCCGGGCGGATACGCTGACGCTGCGCTTTGAAGGATGCTGCACGGTGACGCTTTACGACACGGTCAGCGGGGAAATCCGCAGCCTGCCCGCGCGTTATGAAAGCGGCGCGACGCTGCTCACTTGGCAGGCCTATGCGCAGGACAGCCTGCTGCTTAAGCTTAGCCCCTGTGAGGAAGCGGAGGCCGCGCAGGCGGCGCTTGCCGCAGCAAAGCGGAGCCGGGCGCCACGGATGCTGGAGACGGTTGATATCTGCCGCAGCCGGACACGCGGCGGCTATGTCCCCGGCGCTTTCAACCTGATTGAAGGTGAGCCGATTCTCTGGAAGGAATCCGGCGTTCTGGCGGCGGAGCTGCCGGTGACGCTCAGCGAACCAAATGTGCTGGTGCTGGATATGCCGGAATATTGCGTGGACGGCGGCGGCTGGCAGCCGCAGGAAGAGATTTTGCGCATATGCGACGGCTGCAAGGCGGCGTTGCGCATGGAAAATGAGGTTGCCAACGGCTGCCAGCCCTGGGCGCTGGCGGAGGATCCTGATGCTGCGCCCAAGCATACGCTGCGCCTGCGGTATCGGATCAGCTCGGACATCGCGGCGGCTGCCGTTTCCCTCGGCGCGGAGGATCTTGCGACACTTTCCATCCACTGGAACGGCGCCGAAATTGCGCCGCAGGCGCAGGGCTATTATGTGGATGAGGCGATTGGAACCGTTTCCCTCGGTGCGCTCAAGCGGGGCGAAAATCTGCTGGAGCTTAGCTTGCCCTTCGGTAACATCACTAGGGTGGAGGCCTGTTACCTGCTCGGCGACTTTGCTGTGCAGGTGCGCGGCAGGAAAACAAAGCTTACCGCGCCTGTGCGCAAGCTGGCCTTTGGCGACTGGACCGCACAGGGCTTGCCGTTTTATGGCGGCAACGTCACCTATCACGCGGAGGTGGAGGGCACCGGCGCTTCGCTTGCGCTGGAGGCTGCGCATTTTACCCTGCCCGTGCTAGGCGTCGCGCTGGATGGTGAGGATAAAGGCGTGATTGCCCTTTCGCCTTACCGCGTGCAATTGGGACAGTTGAGCGCGGGGCGGCACCGCCTTGCTTTGACCGCCTACGGCAACCGAATCAACACCTTCGGGCAGCTGCACAACGCTCATTTTGCAGAGCGGTGGTTCGGACCCAACGCCTGGCGTACCGGCGGCGCGGAATGGACCTATGAATATCGCCTGGCGCAAACGGGTGTGCTTGTCGCGCCGTTTCTTCTTGAGGCGGCGGACTGATTCCAGCCAAAAAAACACCCTGCGCAGCAATCCGCGCGGGGTGTGCGTTTTTTTGTTTTTTACTCCTCCAGCAGCAGATAATCCCTGCGGCGCAGCGCTTGCACCAGTTGACGCACATCGGCGACCGGCTGCGGCAAAACAATGCCGCCCGGCGCGCGCCCTTCGCCGGTATCGCCGCCGTGGTAATCTGAGCCAGAGCAAGGGAGAAGATCGTATTTTTTTGCCCACAGCGCCGCAATATCGTTGCGCGAATCGTGATGCGCGTTGCCGTTATAGACTTCGATGCCGTCGAGCAACTCCGGTTCCCGGAGCTTCATGCCGTTGCGGAAGGGGTGCGCCTGAACAATCAGCAGACCGTGCTTGTTCGCAAGCTTGCGGAACTCCTCCAGCGTCATAAGGTCAAAGTCCGCATTTTTGCGCAGAAAGTCCTCATCAAGACCATAGACCAGATAGTCGTTGTTTTGGTCATCCCAGGAACGAAGAAGGCGCAGCTCCATCCCAAGCATAACCGCGAAGCCTTCGGGCGCGGCGTTGCACGCGTTTTGGTAGCCCGTGAGGAAAAAATCAATCCGCTGCCGCCAAGAAGCCTGTGATAAGCCGCCTGACACATGCGCGTGACCGCAATGGAAATGATCCGTAACCGCCATGCCGCCGTAGCCAAGACCGATGCAGCGGCGGACAGCCTCCTGCGCGGTCGCGCAACCGCAGGGGCTGACCTCCGCTGTATGAATATGCATTTCATAACTGTTGGGGGGCAATCTCATTCCGCATCCGGCTCCCGGCTTGCGGAGGGTGCAATTTTGCTGTAGCGCCCCGTGTCCGCGCGTTCACTGCGGGGCGGACGATTGGGCGGCGCTTGCTGCGCAGGAGGGCTGCCGGCGTTGCGATACCCCTGCCCGCCGCCCGGTGCGCGGCTGCCGTCACGCGGCTGCCAGCGGTCACCGGAATCACGCCGGGGGCGGTCGTTCGCATAGCCGCGGTTGTTGTTATAATCCCTGCCGCCCTGCGGACCTCTGCCGCGGTTTTCACGGTTGAAGCCGGGGCGCTCGTTGCGGCGGAAGGCCTCGCCCGGGGCAACTACCACATGGCGGTCGCTGCCGTCGCCGACGGAAAAAGAGCTTACACCGTCAATTTCCTGCACCACCGTATGGAGAATGCGCCGGTCATAGGGACTCATGGGGGCAAGCGAAACATTGCGTCCCGTCTTTTTTGCCTTGGCTGCGCTGCGCGTGGCAAGCTCCTGGAGCGATTGCTCCCGTTGCTCGCGGTAATCGCCTACATTGACGATCACGCGCTGATAATCCTTCGCGTTGCGGCTGACGATCAGGCGGGTGAGGTACTGGAGCGCGTCCAGGGTTTCCCCCCGGCGACCGATGACGCAGCCGTAATCGCCCTCGCATTCCACCGCAAAGCGCACACCTTCGTCCTCGCGGACGGTCAACACACTTGCCTGCACATCCATCAGGCGCAGGATGTTTTTCAGGTATTCCTCCGCCTTGGCAAATTCGGATTCCTCATAATAGACGCGTACACGCGCAAGGGTTCCTCCAAAAAGACCGAGCGTTTTTTTGGCGGGCGCTTCCAAAACCTCCGTCACAAGCTCAGCGTCCTCCGGTGCCGCCAGTTCCCGCTTAGCGGCCTCAATCGCCGCTTCAATGGTTGCGGCGCTGGCGATTGCTTCTTTGATCATGCTGCTCACTCCTTTTTCTATCCGAGCTTCATAAGCTGTTTTCGGCTGTTTTCCCTGCTGCGCCGCTGAATCGTCTCTTCCACAAGAATCCGCGCGAGCATCTTTGCCGGGCGGTGCGTAAAGGAAAGCACGAGCATCTGCGCGAAGGCGAACAGGCTCGAAATCGTCCAGTACATCCCGATGCCGACCGGGAACTGGAACGCCAGAAATACCGAAAACAGCGGCATACCAAAGGTCATGCAGCCCATCATTGGGTTTTTGGCTTGCTCAGGATTCTGCTTGCGCGAACGGAGGAAGGTGAAAACGGAGCTGGTCATGGAAGCCAGACCCGCGAGAATGGGGATCAAAATATAAAGCCCGCCCCGTTCCCCCGGCTTTGCGCCCAAATCAAGCCCGAACAACTGGAAATTCGCGGCAAATTCCTTGATGGTATCAAACACGCCCTGACCAATCTGCCCCTCGCCGGTGCCGACCAGACCCTGGAATTTGTCAATATTTTCGGCGATGTTCAGTTGGATATAGGTGCCTGCGACGGCAGTGTTTTTGTCCTGCGCCGTTTTCAGCAGCTTGGGCGCGGCCTCCGTCAGGATTTTGAGGCTGGTGGAATCCACCTGGAGCGCGTATTTCAACGGGCGATAAATGGCGGAAATCAAACCGAACATGATGGGGAATTGCAGCAGCATGGAACCGGAACAGCCCGCGCTTAAGGGGTTGTAGCCCTCGCGGCGGTAAAATTCCTGTGTCTCCTGCTGTGCGCGCTGCTTGTCATCCTTGTAGCGCTCCTGGATTTTACGCAGTTTAAACTGCATCCGCTGGTTTTTGGCCATATTCTTTTGCTGGCTGATCGCCGTCGGCAGCATCAGCAGCCGGCAGAAGACGGTGAAAAGGATGATCGCAACGCCGTAATTGCCCACAATCTCGTAAATCACACGCATGATGGGACCGAATACGGTGCCGAAAATATCATAAATGCCGTTGTAGAAATTCTGCATGGAGCAGCTCCAATTCCTTCAGCTGGATTTTACAGCGTATCGTCCAAAATTATGTAAGCAGGGGAATGCGTTCGGATTTGGTCTCAGCGGCGCCGGAAAGGCTTTGTCCGCTTGGGCGGCACGGGATCATAGCCGCCGGGGAAAAGGATGTTGCAGCGCAGCAGGCGCAGCAACGCAAGCAATCCGCCCTTGAGCGCCCCA
>JAISQZ010000223.1 GCA_031273905.1 Oscillospiraceae bacterium
AGATCTTGCCCCAGCTGATCCTGTTTTCCCCGGAAAGCGCCCGCAAATCCTCATCCATCCGTTTGTGTTCCCCTTTCCTCACACCTCCGCAAACACCACCGTGTATGCAATCAAATAAGCTTCCCCGTTTTTCGTCACGCCGTCCACGCGCACGTCATAGGTCTCGCCGGGCGCCAGGGTGATGCCGTCCGGGCGAAAGATCACGCAGTTGCGCTGCCCGGAGGATTTGACCGAGCGGTAAAACACGCCGTCTTCCTCCGCGCCAAAGCGCCAGGTTCTCCCGTCCGCGCGCCGCAGCAGCGTCACGGCTGCCCCGCTGATGTCAAAGCCTTCGTCCATCGCGACGCTCCATGCCCAATCCGCCGAAAAATATTGCAGGGGCATCAGTTGTGCGGGGAAGGGCACCACCGCGTGAACCGAAGCCGCCTGCGCGTTGGATTTATCCTTCACGTACATCGCCGCAAAGCCGTTCACCGCGCCAAAGCCCGTCTGCCCCAGCAAGGGCGAAAGCATCCAGCGCCGGTGCGCCACGCTGCCGATGTTTGCGCTGTCGGAATCCCCCAGGAACAGCCGCAGCGCACTGTTGAGCGTGTCCTGCGCATCGGTGGAGGCAAGGTTGGAAGCCGATGCCCCGGCAAAACCGAGGTCAAAAGCCTCCTGTGGAACGTCCCAGGGCTTGGTGGGATTGTGGCTGAGCACGCCGTTTTTTGCCAGCAGCGCCGCCGCCGCTTGCGCCTGCCGGTTCATCTCGTCGTTGAGCGCCACCTCTGCCGGCACCCCCGCCGTAAAGCGCAGGCGGTTGAGGTGATTGCGCGCACTCTGCGCCGTTTCTCCGTTGAGCGCCCCCGCGCTGTAGGGATATCCCAGCCGCGGCACGGCGGAATACCCCACCCCATAAAGCACCGGATGCGCCGCAAAGAAATCCCGCAGCTCCTCTTCCGTGCGCAGCGGCACAAGCACGCCCGTGCTTTCCCGCCGCGCGGTCGTCTGCACGCGGATGGTGGTCGCGGTCTGTGTTTCCCGCGCGGCGCTTGTTTGCTCCGCCGCGTTTTCTGTGCGCACCGCACCGGTTGTGCCCGCCGTGCCGGAGGGCGCGGTTGTTTTGCCGTGGGTCCTCCATTGCGTCACCGTCACCTCCAGCGCGGTGACCGGCGCACTGTCCTGCGCCAGCGGGCGCTGCGCCGTGCTTTGCCCGGTCTGCGTCGCCGTTTCCGCTGTTGAGGGCAAGGGCGACGCCGTCCCGCAGCCCGCCAACGCGGAAAGCAGAAAAAGCAGCGCCAGACCTTGCCGCAAAAAGCGCTTTTTCATCAGGACCCCGTCCAGTTCTCACTCGTCCTTGATTAACTGCCTGTGCCTCGGGTCAAAATTCCTCTGGGTCCACGGGTATCCCTCAAAATGCCGGATCATCCAGACATAGAGCATGGGATATCCCGGGGCGTTGACCTGCGGATGGTATTTCCCGCCGGGGATCGCCGCAAAGGAGCGATCCCGGATCCGGTACGCCGCGTCATCCAAAAAGCAGCAGCCAAAACCGCTGGGATGACCGAAGCGGTAATAATAGACCTCCGGCTGCGGGTGCTCGTGGGGCGGGTAGCTGCTCCAGCCGCCCTGCGGAACCAAAATTTCGCCGCAGACCATATTGGAATAGGCTGCGCTTTCATAATCAAAAAAGGTGCGCACCGTGCGCTGTGCCTTGCCTGCAAACTGCCCCTGCCCAAAGGTTTCGCACCGGGTGTTTTCCGGGCTGTAAAAAACGCCGGCAAAGGCTTTCTCATTCTGAGCGGACTGCACCAGGATCTCACTTTCCTCCAGCGCGGTCAGCCGAAGCTCCACATCCCGGCATACGTGCAGGCAAAACGCCGGATCCGCAATCACGCTTGGGCGGCGAGCCTCGCGGCGTTCATTTTCCCAAGCGAAGCGCAGCCCGCCCTCCAGCAGCAGCACCGCCGTCTCCTCGTCGGGCAGGCGCCGCACCCACGTCTGCCCCGCCGCCAGACGATAAACGGTGATGTTTTGCAGCATGTTGGGGTATAAATCCTTGGTGTTTGTCAGCGGCATCACGCCGTTTGCGTCAAATGCCGGATAGCCGAATTCCGCGTTGCTTTTGAGCGCCATAGCTTCCTCCTGCCGCACCTGCCGGCCGCGCGTTGCATTTTTGCGTGCAAGAATACTACGATCCCGCAATAAAAAACGGTTTTTCCTGTGCGCTGCGTGCACCAGGGGAATCCCCCGTGCGCTCAAGCGATCTCCGCAAGCTTCACCGGTCTGCCCTCTTTGGCGGATTTTGTCGCCGCGATGCCGATGCGCACCGCCGCCAGACCGTCTGAGGCGCTGACCGGGACGGGGCTGTTTTGCTCCACCGCGGCAAGGAATTCCCCTATCTCGGCGGCATAGGCCTGCATGTAGCGCTCCAAAAAGAAGAACAGCGGCTTTTCACCCGTTACGCCCCCGGCGCTGGAAAGCTGCACCGTGGAAGCCCCGTCGTTCCCGCAGGCGGCGGCGCCTTCGGAACCGAAAACCTCCGCCCGCTGGTCGTAACCGTAGACGCAGCGGCGGCAGTTGTCGATCACCGCCAGTGCGCCGCTTTCCAGCCGGAGCGTGGTCACGGCGGAATCAAAATCCCCCGCTTCGCCGATGGCGGGATCCACCAGCACCGCCGGCTGCGCAAACACCTCGGTAACCTCTTCGCCGGAAAGATAGCGCACCATGTCAAAATCATGGATGGTCATGTCCAAAAAGATGCCGCCGGAACGCGCGGCGTAATCCGCGCCGGGCGGCGCGGGGTCGCGCGAGGTGATCCGCACCAGCTCCGGCTTGCCGATTTTTCCGCCTTCAACGGCGCTGCGCAGCGCCCTGAAGTTGTGGTCAAAACGGCGGTTGAAGCCCACCATATATTTGAGATGCCGCGCACGTTCTTCCGCCAAGGCCTCCAGCACTTCCCTGATCCTGCCGATGTCGTGATCAACCGGCTTTTCGCAGAACACGTGCTTCCCCGCCGCAATCGCCTCCAGCGAGATGGCGGCGTGGGTATCCGTGGGGGAACAGATCAGCACCGCGCCGATCTCCGCGTCGCCGAGGATTTCGCGGTAATCCTTCGTTGTGCCCGCAACCCCAAGCGATTGCGCCCAAGCGGCGCTTTCGCCGCTGAGCAGCGGATCCGCGATGGTTTTGACCCTTGCGCCGCGCACAAAATTGCAGATGCTCTGCGTATGCACCCTTCCAATGCGCCCCGCGCCGATGATGCCGATGTTGAGCATGGTGTTCTCCTTCACTTTCATTTTAGCTGATGTCAACAATTCGTCCGCGCCCTGATTTCTTTATTGCAGCAGCCCGCGCAGATATTCCCGCGCCTTGTACGCATATTCCAGCGGGTTTGCCTTGGCGGGATCCTGTTCCGCTTCCACCACCAGCCAGCCCCGATAGTCCGCCTCCTCCAGAAGCCGCAAAATGGGGGCAAAATCCACGCAGCCATCCCCCGGCACCGTAAAAACGCCCAAGCGCACCGCCTCCAAAAAGCTCCGTTTCTCCGCACGCACACGCGCAGCCGCCTGTTCGCGCATGTCCTTCAAATGCACATGCGCCACGCGGCTGACATGCTTTCGCAGCACCCGCACAGGGTCAATCCCCGCAAAGCTCAAATGCCCGGAATCAAACAGCAGGTGCACAAGCGTCGGCTCCGTCCCCGCCATCAGGCGGTCAATTTCCTCCTCCGTTTGCACCACGGTGCCCATGTGGTGGTGGAAGGTCAGCTTCATGCCTTTTTTCACGGCAAGCGCACCCAGGCGGTTCAGACCGCCGCAAAGGAGCGCCCACTGTGGCTCGTCCATAATCGGTTTTTCCCCGAACACCGGCAGCGCCTTGCCCTGAATGCTCCCGCTTTGTTCCGAAACGCCAATCACCTTCGCGCCGAGGAAGCACAAAAAATCCAACTGCGCTTCCAGCTCCAGCGCAACCTCCTCCCAAGGCTTCGTCAGCAAAAAGCTGGAAAACCAGCGGTTGCAGACCGTCAGCCCGCGCAGCTCCAGCGCCTTTTTCAGCTCCGCGCGATCCGCGGGATATTTGTTGCCCACCTCACAGCCGGAAAATCCCGCCAGCGCCATCTCGCTGACGCACTGCTCAAAGGTGTTTTCACCGCCAAGATCAGGCATATCGTCGTTCGTCCAGCCAATCGGCGCAATGCCGAGGGAAACATGCTCCTGCCAGGCCATATGCGCAAACTCCTCCCGTGATGTTTTTTGCAGCACCAGTGTAGCACAAACACGGCGGAAACGCAAGAAAAAATCAACCGCCGCGCTCGCAAAATGCACGAAGCGGGAAAAGCGCGCGAAGCGGGAAAAAGCGCGCGAAGCGACTAAAAGCGCGCGAAGCGACTAAGCGGCTAAATTGTAATATCCTCCATCGTCACGCCGGAATTGCGCTCCAGCCGCGTGACGGCGTAGCCCGCGCTGCGCAGCTGGCGCTGGAGGGCTTCCAACCGCGCCAGCGGAAACCAAGCAAGCCCCTCTTGCTCCAAGAGAGGCCGCACCTGTGCGCCAAAGCCGGGCATCGTTTCATCAAAAACCAGCAGCAGCGGTCTTGTGGGCATTGTTTTTTCCTGCCGCAGCACCGCAAGCAGCGCCGCCTGCGAAAGCGCCACAAAGCCGCTGCGCTCAAAGCGGCGAAGATCCCCGCGCAAATCGTCAAGCGAAAGCGGCGCTTCGGCGGAACTTTCCACCGTGCGGTAAATCAACAGCGGCAGGGCGGCGCCGCTTGCGGCATAAGGGCTTGCCACCGTGATGCTCCGCGTGCCGATGCTGACCAAAACGCCGGTCAGCGCCAGCAGACAGAGGATAAAAAAACGGGTTGCCTTGGTTAACCGGATCACCATTCACCTCACACTCCCAAAAAAGGCTTGCGAGATTATGGTATGCGGCAAATGCAGAAATTAGACGTTGTGCACGCCGCGCTTCCTGCGCTGATGTTATACGATTCCGCTGTGAAAAAATTGGCTATATTTTTATTGCGGGATCGTATTAATACGGTCCCTCTGTGTAATCGCACCACAGCACGCAAATGGTGCTGCCCGAAAGGGTGTAACACTCCGTGGGGCCGCCGGATTGCAGCGGCGACGCCGCGCGCACAAAGCCCTTCTCCTCCAGGCACTGCGCCACCTTGGCCGCCATCTCCTCATCCTTGAGCTCCAGCCTTGCCTCCATTGTGCAGTCGCGGCGCGGACCTTGCGCAAAGCCGTCAAGATAATTGAGCACCTCAAAGCCGGTGACCCACCAGGTGGCGGCAAACGGGCGGGTGAAGAGCTTGACGCCCTCGTTATAAATTGACATTTCCATGCCGATCCAGTCCGCTTCCTCCGCAGCAAAATAGTGCTGCGCCGCCTGACCCTCCGGCTTGTTGTAAAGACCGATTTCGCCGCCGGTGCAAAGGCATACGGCGTAGCCGCCCTTCCAGAACTCGAGCAGCCAGTCGCGCCCGTCATAGTTGAATTTGCAGCGGATGATATCGGGCAGGCACAGCGCCACCCAGGTGAACGCGTCATAAAACGCGTTGTAGCCGAAAAATTTGAAAAGGGCGTCGGGATTGGTATAAACGTAGTTCTCGTCCGCTTCATAAAAATAGAGTGTGAATGTGAGCGTTTCATACGCCCTGCCAACCAGGGCTTGCAGCCAGGCCGAAACCAGCCTGCCGTCGTCGGGTTCCACGGAGGGCGCTGCGTCCTCGTTCAATGTTCCCGCCGTGTGCCCGGGTGGGGTGGAACCCTCCGCGCCGCCTCCGGCAAAAATGTGCGGGGAGCAGGCGGAAATCAGCAGGCAGGCGCAGAGAAAAACCGCCGACAGGCGGAGGAGACGTTGAGGCTGTTTGGTCACGGGGTCATCTCTTTTCTTCATAATTTTGAGGGACTCATGCGCGAACCGTGTGCGCCGCTCCAGCTTCTGTTTTTGCAAAAAAAGTCAGAACGTGCATCTTTTCGTCGCGGACTGCGGCGGGATTCCTTAATAACTATCCCGCAATAAAAATATAGGCAATTTTTTCGGCTGGTTTTCCGTTTCGCGATGTTGTCCTCCTTGACAGGCGCCAGCCTGCCTGCGTCGTCCGCCTTGCGCAACAAAAAACCATCTCAAAAATCTTGCCTATATTTTCACAGCGGAATAGTATAAACACAAAAAAACGCCGCCCGATTTTCATCAGGCGGCGGCAAAAACGCCGTCTTGTCGGAACCTGTGCATCCCTATCAGGCTCCTGCTTTGCCCGGGAATTCGCGGACCCGCAAGCCTCCGGTCGCGCCCGCTTACGCGAACACCGTTTCCGTCACGCGCTCACAGCTTTCCGGGGAATACACCCAGCGGTCGATATGGTCCTCCTCCACAAAATAGCGCAGCGGCGAGGGCGGGTAAGAAGCCGAAAAGGAATCCACGATAATCAGCTTAATCTTCATGCGCTCGGGCAAAATACTTTTCACATAGACGCTGGCATGGTCGCCGTCCTGCACATTTTCGCTGTATTCCGCCAAACCCGCAAGATTGGGCGTCAGCTCCACGAACACGCCGTATTTTTCCACCGAACGCACGATGCCGGGCACCGTTTCGCCTGTGGAATAAAGCTGCGCGTTCTGCTCCCAGGTGCCAAGCAGCTCCTTGTGGGTAAGCAACAGCCGCCCTTGGTCGTCGCGCCCCTTCACTGCGGCGCGGATCATCTGCCCGGCGCTGAAACGCGCGTTGGGGTGCGGGATGCGCGAAACCGAAATTGCGTCAATGGGCAGCAGTGCGCTCACACCAGCGCCCACGTCGGCAAACACGCCAAAGTTTTCCATGTGGCTCACACGCGCGTCAATGATGTCGCCCGCCCGCAATTGGCTGATGTAGCTTCTGTTGCAATCCAGCTGCACGCTCAGGCGGCTGAGCAAAGCAACCTGATCCCCGTTCTCGTTGGCTGTGAATCCGGTAACGCGCACCATCACCGGTTTGTTGACGCGGGAAATCAGCGCGATATCGCGCACCTCCCCCTCGGCAATGCCAATGACCCCCTCCACCCGCGGCACAATCCCCCGCATGCAGCCCAAATCCACATGCAGATTGTGCTCGTTATCGCAAAGCAGCACGCGCCCTTCCAGCACAGCGCCGGAAGCATAGGCCTCGTGAATCCCGGCGCGGGACGCAAGATATCTGTTGTTTTCCGCGCTGGCGAGCAATTGACCCTCCGGAGGAAAACGCAGCATAAACAATCAATCCTTTCCCTGACGGCATTTTGTAATACGCAAGGCTTCACTGCCCTGCAGCATCATAAATATGTCCGCAGGCTCGTTATTATTCGCGGCAAAACCGCAGGGCGCCGACTTTCCCTTTGACAGGCAGACCCGCTGTGTGGTATAATTAACAAAACACAGGCGGCGAAACACTTTTATCCACCGCCGCTTTCGCGGAGTGGCACGACAAAAGAATGCCCCGTTAAACTTAGAAAAAGCGCACCGCAAACAGCAGACACAAAACTACAAATTAATATTACTGCATATCCCGTCGCTTGTCAACCCTATTCTGGGAAATTTTTATTTCTTTTCCGGAAAAACATACTAGGGGCTGTGTTTTTTCACAAAATCGCATCCATATCCTGTATTGCCGCCAACGCGCCAACAGATCCCGCCGCCCGCCCAATCACCAAATTCTGGAGGATGCTATGCTGGAAAATCTTTCCAATGTGGAACAAAGATTCTGTAAAATTCAGGAAATGCTCTGTGACCCGGAGGTGCTTGCCGACCTGGGAAAATACCGCGACCTGATGCAGGAGTTGAAGCGCATCACGCCCGTGACGGAGGCCTTCCGCGCCTATCAGGAGGCGCTGCGCACGCAGGAGGAGGCACAGGATCTGCTGGACGCGAGCGGTCTGGAAAAGGACTTCCGCGCACTTGTGCAGGAGGAGCTGGAGGCGGCAAGGCTTGCCGCGGAGGAGACGCGGCAGCGGCTCAGGGTGCTGCTGCTGCCCCGCGACCCCAACGACGATAAAAGCGTCATCATCGAAATTCGCGGCGGCGCGGGCGGCGGGGAGGCCGCGCTGTTCGCCGGCGTCCTCTTCCGGATGTATTCCATGTATGCCGAAACGAAGGGCTGGAAGCCGGAAATCCTCAGCGCCAGCGAAACGGAGCTTGGCGGCTTCAAGGAAATCAGCTTTTTGATCGAGGGCGAGGGGGCGTATTCCCGCTTCAAATTTGAAAGCGGGGTGCATCGCGTGCAGCGCGTGCCGGAAACGGAAAGCCAAGGGCGCATCCATACCTCCACCGTCACCGTGGCGGTGCTGCCGGAAGCGGAGGAGGTGGAGCTGGACATCAATCCCGCCGATTTGCAGGTGGATACCTTCCGTTCCAGCGGCGCGGGCGGGCAG
>JAISQZ010000192.1 GCA_031273905.1 Oscillospiraceae bacterium
CTTCCTTCAGATTCCGCCTCACGACGGACACCCTTGGTGTTCAGCTATACCCTTCCCACTACCGGGCGGGTTCGGGACTTTCACCCGTTAGATTGCGCCCATGCCGGGCGCACAACCAAAACCGCCAGCCAAATCACTCCGGCTGGCGGTTCTTTTATTTTCTGTTTACCATTTGTTCCGGTTCTGCTCCACTGTAACGCCGCCATCGCCGTCAAAGGCAAAGACGGTGCTGCCGCGCACGCCACGGGAACGGCAATCATAACACCGCGCCGAATAACCGCCGGATTGGGCGTAGATATATTGCAGACCCTTATGCTCAATGCAAAAATCGTTGGAATGATCATGACCGCAGACAAAGGCCCAGGTGCTGCCGTATTCCCTCGCGGCGGCTTCCAGCGCATCACTTTGTTCCTTGCTGCCGGAAAGACAAACAGGTTCCCGGCATTCACCGCGCAGCAGCCGCGCCTCCCCTGCTTGCAGCGCGTCAAGCGCTGCCTGATAGCCATGAACGGGAATGTGCATAAAAATCATGGAAGGCACCCTGCCATAAAGGGTTTCCATCACGCGCACAGTATGCTTATACCACGCTATCTGATCCGCTTGGATGCCGCTGTGACTTCTCGCGCCGCCGGAATCCATAAAATACAGCAGTTGAACCGGCTTGCCCACAGCGTTGCAAACCTCAATGAGCTGATTGCCAAAACCGCTGACGCCCGGCAGCTCCGTCTTTCCCACAAATAGGGATGAAGCGCCGTAGCATTCCAGCACATCCCTGCGCTGGATGGTTTTGTCGTTTTCGCCCTCGTGATTGCCCAGCACCGCCGTCCAAGGAACACCGCTTTTGTCCAGCAGTTCCACCATCCCGCGCGTGCGCCGTCCGTTGTTGCGGCAAAGTGCGGAATCACCCAGCAGCGCCACCAAATCCGGCTGAAGCGCCCGGATGTTCCCGCGCAGATAATGCCTGGTGACCGCAGACGAAAGCATCCCGCGCCCATCGATGTGCAAATCGGTGAACAGCGCCAGGCGGAGGGGCTTGCCATCCATGCGCTGTATGCGATAGATGCCATAGGTTTTATCCACGCAGCTAAAGCGCAAAAAATCCCCTCACTTAATTTCCGCAAGCGCGTCGCGCACGGCATAATAGGAGGGCTTCTTTTCTCTCCCGGTCGTCAGCAAGCCCCAGCGGGTTTCCGTCGGGCAATCGGGCTGCCCGCAGACATAGCATTTGTCGCTGTCAGAAAAGCAATAGACGACCGCACCGACCACAAAGGGCAGCTTTGCCAGGCGTGGGAAAATATCGCGGTAAAAATCCGCCTGCCCCTCCGGCGTGTGCGGGTATTTCCTGATTACCGTCCCCTTGGGCATTTCGCTGTAAAAATGATTGCAAAAATCCAACTGGAAAAGGAAATCACCCCAATCGCCAGAAGCATTATCCTTCACCTGGTTTTTCATATCCGGGTTAAGCCGCTCCACAAAATTTTTAATATCCGCGCGGGCTTCCGCTTCTGAGTTGACACCATAGCGCTGGAGCACCGCGCGTTTTTCTTCCGCAGTTTTGGGTGCGCCGCCGCTGATATAACCAAATTCGCACAGGAGGATCGGCTTGCCCGTAAAGCTCCAGAGATAGCGCAGCAGCAGATCATACATCTGAATCCAGTTGCCCAGCGAAACAAAACAGCCGATGTAAATATCAATCCCCACATAATCGCAGTATTGCAGCCACGGCTTCATTTTTTGATGCAGATCCGCCTGGGGACCCGCAGAATTATAGCCGAGAAGGATATCGCCCCGATGGGGATACATGGCGGCGAGATGAATGCCAATAAAACGCGCGGCCTCCTCCATGGTCAGCGGCAGCGTAAAGCGCGGCACGCCCATTTCATTGGTCACCTGCACCGCATGAATCAGCCCGCGCAGGTCGTTGATCAAAAAGACGGCAATTTCGCGCACACGGGCTTCGTTTTCCGGCTTGCGCGGATCCACGCCGAATTGAATATAGTCTCTGGGAAAGGGCGTAACCCCCAGGAACCGGAAGCCGCGCTCCACATAGCCCGCCAAAGTTTTTTTGAACTCCACATAGCTTTGGCGTATGCTGCCATCTGCTTCAAACGGGAACGGGATATCATAACGAACCCATTCCATTCCGCAGCCCTTCAACTCGTCGAACCGTTCTTCCGGATGGCACACGCCTTTGATGAATCCCCCCGCCCTGCGGCGAACCTGTTCCGCCTCGGGGCTGCTCTTTTTTTTGCAGAAGGAGGCGAGTATGTGGAAGGGCACATGGCGGACAGCGGCAAGAATCTGATCACGGACATAAGCTTCCATAGAAAAAAGTATCCTTTCGAATATAGTGTTATTGTTTTCCTTCGGTCATTTCTTCTTCGGCAAGGATTTCCGCCAGCGCCTCCATCTCCTGCATCTCGGCGGCCTCCTTGGCGATGACGGCGCGGCGTTCATTGAGGGCAAGGTACATATCAATCTTCTTTTTGCCTTCAATATCATAGAAAAACAGCGGAATCGCGTTGAGGATATTGGGAATGATATCGGCGATGTTGTAAAGCAGGAAAACCTTGGAATACATGCTGACGTTGGCGCTCACCATCTCCTGTGACCAACCGTGCTCCCCGATGGAGGGATCGTAGCCCGACCAGCGGAAAACGGCAATGGTCATGAGCGCTCTGAGCGGCTCGGTCGTTTTTTTGATCAGACCCGTGAGCAACCCAATTGTGCCGTCCGGGCGCTCCCCGGTCATGTATTCCGTATAGTCGCCGATTTCGCGGTTGATCTCATTTTCCAGCACGGTGGAGGGCGCGTCATTGCTGACGCAGACACCGTCAAACACGGCAAAAACCAAGCCAACCTTCCACCAGGTGCCAACCACCTTCGGGCGCGAACCGATCAGCGCTGAGGCGGTCGTCATCACAAAATCCGTGGCGCGCATGAACAAAACGGTTTTGCGGAAGCTGCCGCCGAAAAGCCGCTTGAAGGGTTCCACAAGACCGAGGCTGACAATCTGCACAATATTGCGCGGCATGTAGAAGGGCATTGTGCGGAGAACGCCGCCGAAAATCTCAAGCTGCGTCACCACATCCCAGGCATAGCTGCCCTTGTTCCACCAGCTTCCCAAAAAATCGGCAACGAATTTGCGCAGCTCGTATTTGTTTTTGAGGATGTAAAACAGGGCTTTGGAGGTGGGCGCGGGTTGCGGCTGGAGCATGATGCGCTCCCGGCAGCCCACGGACATGAAGAGACTTCCGCCCAGACCAATCGCCGCGGTGACGATGCCAAAGCCCGCAAATACCACACCCGGCGAAATGGGCAGATATCCCCTGCGCGCAATATCCAGCAGCGGCATGATCAGCGCCGCGACAAAATCGCCGCCCCATTTCATCATGTAGGTTTGTATCAGACCAATGTTCATGCGATCCTTGGGGTTGGGGCTCATCAGCGTAACCATATTATCCACCGGGATGGTGAAGATGGTGGAAAAGGTTTCCTGAATGAACAGCAGCACAAACACAAACAAAATCTTGCTGGGATCATCCGTCGCGTCGTTGTCAAAGAAAAGCCGCCCGCAAAACAGCACTGCCGTAGAGCCAAAATAGAAAATCGGCGCTAAGAAAGCATAGGGACGCGCCTTGCCCCAGCGCGTGCGCGTTTTGTCATAGGCAATGCCCATCAGGGGGTTGTTGAGGATGTCCCAAATACCGATCAGCGTCAGGATCAGCGTCACATAGACCATGTCCAGGCGCAGCACGCTCACAAAAAAGAAGGTGCGGTAAGTGGAGTTGATCTGCTCGCTCATCTTGCGCCCCAAGTGCGCGATCCCCGGGTAGGCGGTTTCCTTCACAGAAAGCACCGGCGTGTGGTACATACGCGCGGCGATATCCCGGAAGCGCCGCAGCTTTGCGGGGTTCAGCTTCGCGGCGGAATTTTCCTCCGCGCCGACCAGCCGCTCGACAAGCTCAATCTGTTTTTTTCGTGCCATGCCTCAGCCCCCTTCACTGTTATAACGCAGCTTGCGCGGTAATAGCCGTCCTGCGCAAGGGCATAAACCGTCACAGTGCCGGGGCTGTGTGCAGTGACCAGCCCTTTCTTATCCACGGTGGCAATTGCAGGATCCTCCGTGTGCCAGGTAACGGTCTGATTGGTCGCCTTTGCGGGGGAAATCACCGCCTCCAACTGTGCGCGCTCCTCAGGCGCCAAGCTGAGTTTGCGGTGGCTGAGCTTGATTTTTTCCGCGGGGATGCGCACGGAAATAGCGCAGGCATCCGTGTATTCCCTGCCATTGACAAGGATGGTCGCGCTGACCTGGGCTTCGCCGAATTCCTTGCCCGTTTTGATGTAGCCCTGCTGGTCAACGGTCACAATTTTTTCATCGCTGCTCTTCCATACCACCTCCGCGCCTTCCGGCGCGTCAAGCCGCACGCTGAGCATCGCGGATTCATTTCTGCCCATGGTTCGTTCCCGCTCCGAAATATGTACCGCGGGCCAGGTGAAATCGTTCTTTATCTCTTCCAGCAGATTGAATTCCAAATCAAAAGCACCCAACGGCTCCAGCGCAGCCTTGCCAGCAAGCCCCAGCCCGACGTGCAGCTTCTTTTGGTAATGAAGCGCCAGCAGCTTCTTGCTTTCGCGGTTCACAGTGGCCACCACCGTTATCTGATCGGTGCTGGTGGTGATGCCCCGCGCCTGGAAACGGTCATATACCTCGTCGCCCAGCAGGGCTGCGACCTCCTCCGCGCTGCGCGGCGGAAACATCGCCTTGCTCGCGGCGTTATCCGGCGCAAAAACCAGCGTGATCGTGTAATTATCCCGGTAAGCGATTTTGTAGGCATTCTCCGCACGGCAATCCGGGCAGACTTCCTGCGGCTCGCCCTCCTCTTTCCCGCAGGCCTCGCAGCGGTAATAGATGAATTCGCAGCGCAGCTCCGAAAAATCCGTCGCACCGGCATTGACCGGCAACAGATAAGGCACAAAATCGCCGCCGTATTCCGTTTCCTGCTTTTGCACAGTCCCGCTGAGGTATTCCTCAAGCTCCGGCGCCGCCAAACGGAACGCCGTTTTGATCTTTTCGGCATGGCTGCCCGTCACGGTAAGCCCCTCGCCCTCCGCCGGGCTGTCTTCCTCAATGCCGGGGAAGGTGAAAACCGTTTCCGCATTGTATTTCGGGCGCTCCTCTTTTGCAAAGCGGATTGCCTCGTTGAGGTAGCTAAGGATTTCCGTGGAGGTTTTGGGCGGATCAAGGATGCTCTCGTGCAGCGGCTCTGCGGGCGGCTGCGGGGACTCGCGGCTGAGGAGGTCATTTGCGCCCCAGGCGATGCCGCCAAGGAAGATAAGCCCCAAAAAGCCCACCACGCCGCGCATCAGCCAAACCCGCACGGCGTTGCTTTCCTCCAGCTGCTTCAGCGCCTTGCTCTCCCTTTCCTTCTCAGGCACTGTCGTCCCCCCCGTCTGATTGCATCTGCGCTTGGATCTCCGCTTCCCGCGCCCGCGTGGCTTCGGTTTCCACCACCGGGTAGGGCAGCTCCGCCAAGCAAAGGCCGCCGCGCTTCACTTTGGCATAAATTTCGGCGCGTTCCAAGTCCCCCTCGTCAAATTCGACCTCCACGCCTTCCCTGCCAAGCCTCCAATTAATCCAGGCAACCGCCAAAAACACGAGAGCCGCCAGCGGTGCGCCAAAACCGGCGGAGGCAAGCGCAGGCGCACCCTCCAGCGCACTGGAGGCATCCGATAGCATCCTAGCAAAAAAAAACGCGGCAAGGCTGCAAAGCGCACCGGTCAAACTGAGGATGCTTGCTGCGATGGAAAGGCGCTTGACACGCAAAAATGAAAACATGGACAGCAAAAGCACCGCCAGCGCCAAAAGCGCCAGCAGCGCATAGCAAAGCAAAACGGAATCGAAGCGAAAAAACAGCGTCTTGAGCGGTTCGCTTTGCGCGGATTGAAGCAAAAAGGGAAGGGCAAACTTATTGCCCATCACCAGAGAAACCATGCCCAGCAAACCGCCCTGAAAAGTCTGAGCCGCGTGTGGCAGGTTCACCTGAAGCGTTGCCGCAGGCAAAAGGAGCGCTAAGAACGGAAAAACCATGACGATCAGCCGCAGCTTGGCGAGCTTGCTGCCCGCCAGCCCCGCTTTGAATCGTTTTGACTTGACGCGCAGCGCGGCGAAGCTCAGCTCCGCATTTTTCGCATCCTCATAAAAACGATCCTCAAAGCCGAAAAACATCAGGTTCACGCCGCAGCCGGGGCAGGTCGGCCGCCAGTGCCGCCACCGGAGCGGATGCTTGCAATTGGGACATTGCGCCATTGCCGCGATCACCACCCTTTCGTTTAACTTGGCTATTGTATCATATATTTTCAACAAAATCTACAGTCTGGAAGAAAATCTTTATATTTTTTTTGCGGCGCGTTTTTTCCGTCTTGTTTTTTCCCCGGAATTCTGGTACAATTGACGGCGAAGAAAAGCATGGAGGGCGAAAACACATGGAGCGTTTTTTGATCGGCGTTTTGCTTGACAGCTTCCGCACGGATTTGCGCACGGCACTGAAGCTTGCGCAGAAGACCGGCGTGAAGGGGGTTCAGATGTATTCCACCACCGGCGAAATGGCGCCGGAAAACCTGACGGCGCAAAAACGGCGTGAACTGCTGGACAT
>JAISQZ010000067.1 GCA_031273905.1 Oscillospiraceae bacterium
CCCCGGCTGGACGGAGCATGCCCGGCGGCTGGAGGAGCACTGGCGCAGCGCCGTGCGGGAGGGCGACACCGTCGTGCTGCCCGGGGATATCTCCTGGGCAATGAATTTGACCCAGGCGCTGCCGGATTTTCAATTCCTGCACCGCCTGCCCGGCAGGAAGGTCATCCTGAAGGGCAACCACGATTACTGGTGGAACACGCGCAAAAAAATTGAGGATTTTTGGGCGGCGCACGGGCTGGATAGCCTTGCGCTGCTGCACAACAACGCCGTTGTGGCGGAGGGCGTCGCCCTGTGCGGCAGCCGCGGCTGGTTTTTTGACAGCGAGGAAGCCGGGGATCAAAAGGTGCTGCTGCGTGAAGCCGAGCGCCTGCGCAGCTCCATCCGCGCGGGCAAAAAGCTGAGCGACCGCATCGCCGTATTTTTGCACTATCCGCCGATTGCCAACGGGCGCGTCTGCGAGGAAATCTTTCAGGTTCTGCTGGAAGAGGGCGTGCGCTGCTGCTATTACGGGCATCTGCACGCCGAAGCCCGGCGCTGGGCGTTCCAGGGGGAGCGCGGCGGCATCCGCTTTCGTTTGATTTCCGGTGATCAGCTCGACTTTCGTCCGCTGCGGATCGCGCCGGAGGACATTTTGCCGTTGCACCGCAGAATTTCGCTGATTTTGCCCTTTTATAACGAGCAGGAATTCCTGCCGCGGGCGGTGGATTCCGTGCTGGCGCAAACCGTGCAAGATTGGGAATTGATCCTGGTGGATGACGGTTCACGCGACGCAAGCGCGGCGCTGGCGCAACAGCTGGCGCGGCGAGATCCGAGGATCCGTCTGGTGCAGCACGCGGAAAACCGCGGCCTGAGCGCCGCGCGGAACACCGGAATGGAACACGCGAACGGGGAATACCTTGCCTTTTTAGATGCGGATGATCTGCTGGAGCCGCCCTTTTTTCAGGCGATGCTGGAGGCCGCGCACACGGAATCCGCGCACGCGGATGTTGTTCACGCGCCTCTCCTGTATCTTCCGCTGGGCGCCTCAGACCCTTTGCCGCCCGCCCCTCAAACCCATCCCGACGGCTGGGTCCTGCAAAAACCGGAATTCCTTTCCCTTTTGACGCACATGCAGGAAAACCAGTTTTTCCTTTATGCGGTGCGCTGCATCTATCGCCGCGCTTTTTTGCGGGAGCAGCGGCTCCGCTTTGCGCAGGAGATCCGCTTTGGAGAGGACAGCATTTTCCTGATGGATGTTTTTGCCCATGCCGGCCGCGCTGTTCTGATTTCACGGGCGCATTATATATACACCGCGCGTGCGCAGAGCATGACCGCTTCCTTTTGGAAGCGCCCGGACGCGCCGGAGCTGTTCGACGCGCACCACGCGGCAAAGCTGGAACGGCTTTGCCGTTATTTGGACGAGCCCTCCGTGCGCAGGGAGGGGCTTCGCTCTTACGCGGAGCACATCCGCAAGGTTTTTCTTCCGTGGGCTTTGCGTGGGGCAAGGGAACGCCTCGGCAAATCCGACCGCAGGGCGGAAAAGGCGATTTTCCGCACAGAGTTTGCGCGTTTTGCGCTGCAAAACAGCGACGTTAGCCGCAGCCTCTCTTTGCGCGCAATGGATTCACTGGCTTGCTGGCTGGCAAAACAGCACTGCTATTTTGCCGCGCACCTGGTTTGCAGGTATCTCTGGTTTCGAGGATAAGGAAAGGAGCATTGCAATGTCCGCACGTTACGCATCCGCAAAGGCACAGTACGCCGCCCTGGGGCTGGACACCGAAAAGGCCATCGAAGCGCTCCTGGCGCTGCCGATTTCCATCCACTGCTGGCAGGGCGACGACGTCCGTGGCTTCGAGGGCGGCGGCGCACTTTCCGGCGGGATCGCCGCAACGGGGAATTACCCCGGCAGGGCGCGGAATTTCACCGAGCTTTCCCAGGATCTGGAGCAGGTGCTTGCCCTTGTCCCCGGCAGGCACAAGATCAACCTGCACGCGATTTATGCCGTGACGCACGATGCCGTACCGCGTGACCAATTGCAGCCGGAGCACTTTGCGCCCTGGCTGGAATTCGCAAAGCGGCGCGGGCTGGGGCTGGACGTGAATCCCACGCTGTTTTCCCACCCCCTGGCGGCGCAGGGCATGACCCTTTCGCACCCGGAGGAGGGCGTGCGCCGCTTCTGGATCGGTCACTGCAAGGCAATGCGGCGCATCGGTGCGCATTTTGCGCGGGAATTGGGGCAGGTCTGCGTCAATAACATCTGGATTCCGGACGGGCTGAAGGACAGCCCCGCCGACCGGCTGGGTCCCCGCGCACGGCTGAAGGCTTCGCTGGATGAAATCCTGGCGGAGCAATACGACAAAGCGCTGCTGATCGATGCAGTAGAATCAAAGGTGTTCGGCATCGGCTTGGAAAGCTATACCGTCGGTTCCCATGAATTTTATCTCAACTACGCCGCCAAAACCGGCTGCGCCTGCCTGCTGGATAACGGGCACTATCACCCGACGGAGCTGGTTTCCGATAAAATTTCTTCCCTGCTGCTCTTTGCCGACGTCATCGCGCTGCACCTGACGCGCGGCGTGCGCTGGGACAGCGACCATGTTGTAACCCTTGGCGATGAGCTTGTGGAAATCGCCAAGGAGATCGTCCGCTGCGGCGCACTGGAGCGCGTGCTGCTGGCGCTGGATTATTTTGACGCGAGCATCAACCGCGTCGCCGCTTGGGTGATTGGGCTGCGCAACGTGCGCAAGGCGCTGCTGCAGGCGCTGCTGCTGCCGCACGGGCAGCTCAGGGACTTGCAAAACGCCGGGGACTTCACCCGCCTGCTTGCCTTGCAGGAAGAATATAAGCTCCTGCCGCTGGGCGACGTTTGGGCGGAGCTTTGCGCACGCGCCGGAATCCCCGCCGGCGGCGAATGGCTGGAACAGGCGCTTGCCTGCGAACGGACGCAACGGGCCTGACAAGGGCGGCGGGGGCACGGCTTCAAGCGCGCCGCGGTCATACTTGCGTATAATTGCGCAATCCCCCGCGCTTTTCTTGACTTTCGTGCGCCGGCAATGTATAATGAACCCGGCATAACGAACGAAGCATACGTCCCCGTTGGTTTGCAAACCCATATTCAATTTTTTGAACAGAAAAGGAGTTTTCCCCTATGCAACCCGACCCCGATCCTGCCCCTGCCAACGCGCTGGCAAGCCTGCTGCTGCTTTTTACGCTGATCCTGATCAACGCCTTCTTCGCCATGAGTGAGCTCGCCATTATTTCCCTCAATGACAACAAGATTGAGCGCATGGCGGCGGAGGGCAACAAGCGTGCCCGGCGCGTTCGCAAGCTGACGGCAAACACCGGGCGCTTCCTTTCGATGATCCAAATCGGCGTCACCCTGGCGGGCTTCCTTGCCTCCTCCAGCGCGGCGCAAACCTTCGTGCAGCCGCTGCTCTCAGTGCTGCGCCCCCTCACACCGCAGGGCATGGAGCGCTTCCTCAGCGCGGCGGTAACCTTCCTGATCACCCTGCTGATTTCCTACCTCACCTTGGTTTTGGGCGAGCTGGTGCCCAAGCGCATTGCCATGCGGCAGCCTGAACGCATCACGCTGCGCATCGTGGGTCTGCTGAGCTTCTTTTCGGCGCTGTTCCGCCCGCTGGTCTGGGCGGTTTCCGCTTCCGCCAACGGGGTGCTGCGCCTGATTGGCATCGACCCCAATGCGGACGAGGAGGCGGTGACGGAGGAGGAAATCCGTATGCTCGTGGACGCGGGCGGCGAAAAGGGCGTGATTGAGGACAGTCAAAAAGAGATGATCAACAACATCTTCGAGTTTGACGACATCGACGTGGGCGACATCATGACCCACCGCACCGAAATTGTTGGCGTGGAGGTGGATGAACCCCTTGCCCGCGTGGTGGAGCTTTCCATCGCGGAGGGCTGTTCGCGTATCCCCGTTTATGAGGCGGATATGGATACCGTCATCGGCGTTGTCTATATCAAGGATTTGCTGAAATACATCGGCGCGGCGCTGCCGGGCGGGCAATCCCTGCGCGGCGTGATGCGCACGGCGCACTTCGTCCCCGAAACAAAGCGCTGCGGCGAGCTGTTCAAGGAAATGACCGCCAAGCACATCCAGATTGCCATTGTGGTGGATGAATACGGCGGCACGGCGGGGCTTGTGACGCTGGAGGACGTGCTGGAATCCATCGTCGGCAGCATCCAGGATGAGTATGACGACGAGGAAGAGGAAATTTCCCGCATTGATGAAAACACGTTCCGGCTGGATGGTTCCACGGATCTTGAGGCGCTGGAACCGCTGACCGGCGTTCCCCTGCCGGAAGGGGATTACGACACCGTCGCGGGCTTTGTGATCAGCCTGCTCGGGTATCTGCCGCAGGGGGACGAACGCCCGCAGGTGGAATACGGCGCACTCCGCTTTACTGTGGAGGCGGTGGAGGATAAGCGCATCGCGCGGCTGAAGGTGGAGCTTCAAACGCCGCGGGAAGCCCGGGGCGAATAATCAGGGCGAATCATATAGCAGTTCAAATGCAACTGCCACGCGGAACTATTTTTTTTTACGGGAAAGGGGGAAGTGCCTTGGCGCTGCGTCGCTTTGTTTCCTGGAATGTCAACGGTGTGCGCGCCTGCCTGAAAAACGGCTTTGCCGCGCACTTCGCCGCGCTGGAAGCCGATGTGATCTGCCTGCAGGAAACCAAAGCGCAGGAGGAGCAGGTGGATTTTGCGCCGGAGGGCTATTGCGCTTACTGGCATTCCGCTGAAAAAAAGGGCTATTCCGGCACGGCGGTTTTCAGCCGTTTCGCCCCTGTGCAGGTATCCTTTGGCATTGATATGCCGGAACATGACCACGAAGGGCGTGTAATCACGCTGGAGTTCCCGGAATATTTTCTGGTCAACACGTATACCCCCAATTCCCGCGACGGGCTTGTCCGCCTGGAGTATCGCATGGCGTGGGAGGATGCCTTTCGGGGTTATCTGCTTGCGCTCGACCAAAAAAAGCCGGTGATTGTCTGTGGCGACATGAACGTTGCGCACAAGGAGATTGACCTGGCGCACCCGGCGGCAAACCGCCGCAATCCCGGCTTTACCGAAGAGGAACGCGGCAAATTCAGTGCGCTGCTGGAGGCCGGCTTTGCGGATAGCTTCCGGCATTTTTATCCTGAAAAAACGCAGGCCTATTCCTGGTGGAGCTACCGCGCAAGGGCGCGGGAGCGCAATGTGGGGTGGCGCATTGATTATTTTTTGACTTCGCGCCGCCTGCTGCCTCAGCTGACGCAGGCGGGGATCCTTGCGCAGGTGCGGGGCTCGGACCACTGCCCCGTCTGGTTGGAGATGGAAGGAGCGCCCCATGCCTGATAGAAAAATGAAGGAGTGGCTCACCGCGCTGCGCTTTGCAAAAAAGAAAGCGCCGGGAACGGAATAGCTTTATACGTTTTCCGGGCGAAAATCGACCGTGATTTCCTTGCGCGCAAGCTCGAGCTGCGTCAGCTTTACGCCCACGGCCCGGAACATGCGCTTCGCGGCGCGAAAATCGGGATGCGCCGCATATTTGTCGGAAAGATAGAGCACCTCTTTGATTCCGCACTGAATGATTGCCTTGGCGCACTCACAGCAGGGGAACAGGGCGACGTAGATTTTGCAGCCCTCCAGGCTGCGCCCGCCGTTGTTGAGGATCGCGTTGAGTTCCGCGTGGCAGACATAGGGGTATTTGCTTTCCGCATGATCTGCGGCATCGGATTCCCAGGGGAATTCATCGTCGCTGCAGCCTGCGGGAAAGCCGTTGTAGCCCACGGACATGATCCGCTTTTGCGCGTTGACGATGCAGGCGCCCACCTGTGTGCGCGGATCCTTGCTGCGATAAGCCGAAAGCAGGGCAATGCCCATGAAATATTCATCCCAGCTGATGTAGTCTTCGCGTTTTGGCATAAGAATACCTCCCGATGAGCAGTATAGCAAATTGATATTTGAAAGGCAAGGAAAACGATGGGATTTTTTGAAAAAATACGCAAGAATTATTCTAAAAAGGAAATTAAGCGCCTGCAAGGCCAGTTGGAGCAGGTGCTTGCGCTGGAGGCGGAATACCAGGCGCTTTCGGAAGCCGACCTGCGGGGAAAGACGGCGCTGTTCAAAGAGCGCTTTGCGGCGGGGGAAACACTGGATTCCCTGCTGCCGGAAGCCTTTGCCGCCTGCCGCGAGGCCGCCTGGCGTTCGCTGAAGATGAAGCATTATCCCGTGCAGGTGGTCGGCGGCATTTTGCTGCACCAGGGCCGGATTGCCGAAATGCGCACCGGCGAGGGCAAAACCTTGGTCGCTACGCTGCCCGCCTACCTCAACGCCCTCACAGGGCAGGGCGTGCATATCGTCACCGTCAACGATTACCTTGCCCGGCGCGATTCCGAATGGATGGGCAAGGTCTATCGCTATCTTGGGCTTTCCGTCGGCTTGATCGTCCACGACCTGGAAAACGAGGAACGCCGCGCCGCTTATGCCGCGGACGTTACCTACGGCACAAACAACGAGCTGGGCTTTGATTATCTGCGGGATAACATGGTGCAGTATAAGGAGCACAAGGTGCAGTGCGGGCACGCCTTTGGCATCGTGGACGAGGTGGACTCCATCCTGATTGACGAGGCGCGCACGCCCCTGATCATTTCCGGGCGCGGCGAAGCTTCTACGGAGCTATATACCCGCGCCAACAGCTTTGCCCTGCGCCTGACCTTCCACCGCGTCAAGGAGCTGGAGGACAAGGTTAACGCGGAGGATGTTTCCGACGCGGACGTTGTGGTGGATGAAAAGGCGCGCAACGCCACCCTGACAAAATCCGGCGTTGCCAAGGCGGAGCAGTTCTTCGGGCTGGAAAACCTGATGGATACCGAAAACATCAGCTACCAGCACCACATCAACCAGGCCATCCGTGCGCAGGGCGTTATGCGCCGGGATGTGGATTATATGGTCAAGGACGGCGAGGTGCTGATCATTGACGAATTCACCGGGCGCATCATGTATGGGCGGCGCTATAACGAGGGCTTGCACCAGGCGATTGAGGCCAAGGAGGGCGTGAAAATTGAAAACGAGAGCAAGACGCTCGCGACGATCACCTTCCAGAACTACTTCCGGCTGTACAAAAAGCTTTCCGGCATGACGGGAACCGCCATCACCGAGCGCGATGAATTCCGTGAAATCTATAACCTGGACGTGGTGGAAGCGCCGACAAACAAACCCATGGTGCGCATGGATCACCCGGATGTGGTCTATAAAACCGAAGCCGCGAAGTTTGACGCGGTGATCGCGCAGATCATCGCCTGCCACGAAGCGGGGCAGCCGGTGCTGGTGGGCACCGTTTCGGTGGAAAAATCGGAGCAGCTCAGCCGGATGCTCAAAAAGCGCGGGATCAGGCACAACGTCCTCAACGCGAAAAACCACGAGCGTGAGGCGGAGATCATCGCCCAGGCGGGCATGTTCGGCGCCGTCACCATCGCCACCAATATGGCGGGGCGCGGCACCGATATTGTGCTGGGCGGCAACGCGGAATATCTTTCCAAGGCGGAAATGCGCCGCCTGGAATATGACGAGGAGCTGGTCGCGGAAGCCACCGGCTTTGCCGAAACACAGGAGGAGGCGATCCTGGAAGCGCGGGCAACCTATGCGGCGCTGGAAAGCAAGCACAAGGAAGCGATCCGGCAGGAAGCGCTGCGCGTGATTGCGGCGGGCGGGCTGTTCATCCTTGGCACGGAGCGCCATGAATCCCGCCGGATCGACAACCAGCTGCGCGGACGCGCCGGGCGGCAGGGCGATCCCGGCGAAAGCCGCTTCTATCTTTCGATGGAGGACGACCTGATGCGGCTCTTCGGCGGCGAGCGCCTGAGCAACATCATGAACACGCTCAACGCGCCGGAGGATATGCCCATCGAAGCGAAGATGGTCACAAAATCCATTGAAAACGCGCAGAAGAAGATTGAAGGGCAAAACTTCGCCATCCGCAAAAACGTGCTCAAATATGACGACGTGATGAACCGCCAGCGCGAAACGATGTATGGGCAGCGCAATCAGGTGCTGGAGGGCGAGGCGCTCAAGCCCATCATCCTCAAGATGCTGGAGGACAGCATCCGCGACAACGTTGATTTCTATTGCTCCGCCGCCGTGCCGCGCGCGGATTGGAACATCGCCGGGCTGCGCGAAAAATACCTGGGCTGGCTGACAAACCAGGAAGACTTTACGCAGGAGGACTTTACGCAGGAGCAAGCGAAGGAGCTGCTCCTGGAGCGCGGGAACACGCTTTATGAAGCGCGTGAGCAAGCCCTTGGCGGCGAGCTGATGCGTTCGCTGGAGCGCATGGTGCTGCTGCGCAGCGTGGACACCTATTGGATGGACCACATTGACGCGATGGAGGAGCTAAAGCGCGGCATCGGTCTGCGTGCCTATGCCCAGCAGGATCCGGTGGTGGCTTATCGCATGGAAAGCTACGACATGTTTGACGAAATGACCACGAACATCCGCGAGGATACCGTCCGGCTGATGCTGACCCTGCGTGTGCGCAGCCAGCAGGAAACCGAACGCCGCCAGGTGGCGCAGGAAACAAGCGCCAGCGCCGCGGCCTCCGGCGCGTCCGACGGCAGTGAAAAGGGCAGAACCGTGCGCAAGGGCAAAAAGGTGGGTCCCAACGACCTTTGCCCCTGCGGCAGCGGAAAGAAATATAAAAACTGCTGCGGCGACGTGCGCAAGGGCTGACGGCGCACATACCTGCAAAAAAGCCGCGCGGCGGGGATTGCGCCCGCAGAACCCAAGGGCTGCCCGCGCAGGATGGCTTTGCGGATTTTCGAGATGATTTTCGCGCGTTTTCTTGTGGAAGCTGTTCAATGAAACAAACGATATTCCCGCGAAAAGGAGTGCTTTCATGTCCTGGTTTCATCCCAACCTGAAAGGCCGCGTGGCGGTGGTCACCGGCGGCGGCGGCGTGCTTTGCGGCGGCTTTGCCCGGGTGCTCGCGGCGCAGGGCATGAAGGTCGCCTTGTTGGATCTTCGCCCGGAAGCGGCGCAGGCGGTGGCGGAGGACATCAGCGCCGCGGGCGGCGAAGCCTTCGCGCTTGCCTGCAACGTGCTGGAAAAACCCAGCCTGGAGGCCGCGCGGGAAGCCGTCAACGCCCGCTTTGGCACCTGCGATTTGCTGGTCAACGGCGCGGGCGGCAATCATCCCAGCGGCACAACAACAAAGGAAACCCTTGAGGCGATTGACCTCAAGGGCGGCATAGAAGGCGTGTCCACCTTCTTTGATCTGGATCCTGCGGGGATCTGCGGCGTGTTCAACCTCAACTTTTTGGGGACGCTGCTGCCCACGCAGGTTTTTGCGCGGGAGCTTGCGGGCAAGAACCACGCCGCGATTGTTATGATCAGTTCCATGAACGCGATCCGCCCGCTGACAAAGATCCCCGCCTATTCCGCGGCCAAGGCGGCGGTGAGCAACCTTACGCAGTTTATGGCGGTGCACTTTGCGCCTGTAGGCATCCGGGTCAACGCGATTGCGCCGGGCTTCTTTTCCACCACGCAAAACAAAGACCTGCTTTGGAACGGGGACGGCAGCCCCACCGCGCGCAGCGGCAAAATCCTCGCCGCAACCCCAATGGGGCGTTTTGGCTTGCCGGAGGAGCTGGAGGGCGCACTGCTGTTCCTTTGCGACGAGGGCTATTCCTCCTTCGTCACCGGCAGCATACTTGCCGTAGACGGCGGTTTTTCGGCTTACAGCGGAGTCTAAGCCTAGTCCTCCTCGCCCGGCGTTTCCAAATCGGAATAGATGCCCTGCGAAAGCTTGCCCAAGGCTTCCAGATCGTCGCTGGTGATCACCACCTTATCGCCGGTGCTAAACACGGTGGAACCCTTGGGCGTTACGGTTTTCCCCTCCCGGTGAAGCATCACGATCAGCAGGCTTTCCGGGATGTTGGCATCGATGATGCTGCGGTTTTTCCAGGGGTGCCCCTCGTCCACGGTGACCTCAACCAGCTTGCCGTGCATTTCCTCGGGATAGTCGTTGAAGGTCTTATAGACGGATTCCCGCGTGTTGACCAGGTTCAGCTTGCGTGCAAGGAAGGGGAGCAGCGAGCCTTGCAGCAGAATAGAGGCCATGCAAATGAAGAAAACGAGGTTGAACAGCTGCTCCGCAAAGGGCAGCTCCGCCGCCAGAACAAAGGTGGCAAACACGATGGAGGCCACGCCGCGCAGCCCCGCCCAGGCAACCAACAGCTGCGCACGCAGACGGAACTTAAAGGGCGTGAGGATCAGCGCAGTCGCCAGCGGACGCGCCACCAACAGCAGCAGCAGCACACAAAGCAGCGCCGGTACCGCCTGCGCGATCATTCTGGAGGGCGTAACCAGCAGCCCCAGCGTAAAGAACAGCGCGATTTGCACCAGCCAGGATATGCCGTCAAAAAAATGCACCAGGCTGCGCCGGTGCGCAAAGCGGGCGTTCCCCAGCGCAACCCCCAGGATATAAACCGAAAGATAGCCGTTGCCGCCGACACCCTCCGTTGCGGCAAAGCAAAGCACCACCAGCGCCATCACAAGGATGGGGGAAAGCCCGTCCACTTCCAGCTTGATGCGCTTGAGCAGCACAATCGCAAACACACAAGCCGCCGCGCCAATGACGGCGGCAAAGGCGAATTGCCGGAACACGCCGAACAAAATTTCTGCGGCCGTTGTGCCCTGCCCGCGCACGACGGAAAGCATCGTGACGGTCAGGAGATAGGACATCGGGTCGTTTCCGCCGCTTTCCATTTCCAGCAGCGAAGCCAGCCCGCCTTTGAGGTTGAGCTTTTTGGTGCGCAGGATGGAAAATACGCAGGCCGCATCCGTGCTGGAAACCACGGCGCCCAAAATCAGCCCGTCAAGCAGGGGCAGCCTGAGCACCCATGCCGCCAGCAGACCGAAGCTTCCCGCCGTAACAGCCACGCCAACGGTTGCCATCAGGGAGGCCGGCAGCGCCACGCGGCGAGCCTTGCTCCATCGCATCCCAAAGCCGCCGTAAAACAGAATGAAGATCAGCCCGAAGGAGCATATCTCCTTGGCCAGCTGCGCATTATCAAAGGAAAAGCCCAGCGGCCCTTCCTCGCCCACAAACATGCCCAAAAGGATGAACAGCAGCAAAGTCGGGATGCCGACGCGATAAAGCAGCTTGCTGGAAATGATAGCGAACAGCACCATCATGCCGCCGGTCAGCAGCCAGAAGAGCATAGCGGTTTCCTCCTTTTTCGTAACTAAACCAAAGGCGCCATGCAAAACATAGCACCCCTTGCTTGCTTTCATAAGTATAGCCAATTTCCGGCGCTTTGTCAAGCGCCCGGTCTTTTGGAAACCACGAAAACCAAGCCGAAAAAATTGCCTATATTTTTATTGGGAGGAACGATCAAAACAAGCGGCTGCCCCGCAAAAAGCGCAGGCTGCTTTCCAGCTCCTCCAAGGGGTCAAGCCCGTAGCAATCATCCTGTTCCACAAAAGCGTACTGCGCCCCGGCTTCTTCAAAGGCGGCGGTGATTTTGTTCCAGTCAAAATTGCCCTGCCCAATGGCGGCAAAGCGCTGCTGCCCGCCCACAACCGCCATATCCTTGTAGTGGCACACGTCAATCCTGCCCTTGAGCGAGCGGATCAGGTCGGCGATATCCTTGCCCGCGTGCTGCACCCAGTAGACATCCAGCGTAAAGCCCAGCAGCGCGGGATCGCTTTCGCTGACAAGGATATCCCACAGGCTCCCGCCGTCAAAGCGCTGGAATTCAAAGCTGTGGTTGTGGTACTGGAATTTTAGCCCCGCCTCGGCAAAGGTGCGCATCGCGGGCAGATAATCCCGCAGAAACCCGCGCACACCCTCGGGGCTGCGCTCGCCGGGAAAGCCGCCGACACCCACATAGGGGCAGCCCATGATTTTGTGCTCGGCGATCACTGCGGCGGTGTCGTTCAAAATCCGGTTCGGCGGGGTATGGGTAAGCATCACGCGAAGCCCAAGCGCATCGCAAAGCGCCTTTGTTTCCGCCGCGTCAAAAACAAAGCCGGAAAGCTGGAGGAATTCGTAGCCCATCCCCGCCACGCGTTCCAGCGTGGAGCGGAGACCCTCCGGGCTTCGGCACAGGTCGCGGACGGTATAAAGCTGCGCACCGATCTTCATTTTTGCGCACTCCCTTCGCTTGCAAAATATTCGTCTGCCAGAATATCCATGCTGAACACATCAATGTATCGCCCGTTGAGGAACTTCGCTTCCCGGCGGCGCCCGCATTCCCGGAAGCCGCATTTTTTATAGCAGGCGATGGCGCGGGGGTTATCCGCGTGCACATTGAGCATAACGCTGTGCAGGTTGAGCGTGCCAAAGCCGTAGCCCAGCAGCAGCCGAATTGCCTGCGCACCGTAGCCCTTGCCCCGGCAATCCTCGTCGCCAAGGAAAATGCCCAGCTCCGCGCGGGCGTTGACGTGATCCACAGCCATCAGGCTGGCATTCCCCAGCAGACGGTCGCCCTCGCGCAGCACAATGGCGTAGTTGTGCCCGTTTTCCACCAGATCCGCCAGAAGCTTTCGTTCGCAGGTCAAACTGATGGTGCTGCCGAACTGCCCCAGATTCACCGCAACCGCCGGGTCATTGAGCCACTTGGTGTAAAGCGCCTCATCCTCGGGATTGAGGGGAGAAAGATAAACGTCCTCGCCAACCAGCTTTGGAAAATAGCGCATGGCGGGTGTCTCCTTTTTTCCTTTGAATTAATTGCAGATCAAACAAAAACGCAGGCCGCATTCCCGGCGTTTCAGCCTGTGGATACGGGTTCTTATTCCCGTCCCATCGTCTCCGCCAGCACATCCAGCCCCCGGTCAAGCAAAGCCCCGGGGATATTCAGCGCGGGAAGCAGCCGGATTTTATCCTTTGCCGTGAGGACAACCACGCCCTTGGCAAGACATTCGGCCTGCACCTCGGCGGCGGGGCGCCGGGTCTTAACGCCCAGCATCAGCCCCAGCCCGTCCAGATGAACCACGCCGGGCAGCCCGGCAAGGCGGGTGCGCACGCGCTCGCTTTTTTGGCGCACCTGCGCCAGGAAGGCTTCGTCCAGCCGCCCCAAAATATAGAGCGCGGCGGCGGCGCAGGCGGGGTTCCCGCCAAAGGTGGAGCCATGGCTGCCGGGGGTGAGCGTCTGCGCGGTTTTTTCGCCGAAGAGCGTCGCGCCCAGGGGCAAGCCGCCGGCAAGACCCTTCGCCGTGCTCAAAATATCCGGTTGGATCCCATATTGCTCAAAGGCGTAAAGCGTGCCGGTGCGCCCGTTGCCGGTTTGCACCTCGTCAATGAGCAGCAGCAAGCCCTGCTCCCTTGCCAGCGCCGCCGCCTGCGCAACAAACGCCGCCGTCATGGCAAGCACGCCGCCCTCGCCCTGCACCAGCTCCAGCAAAATGGCGCAGCAACGACCCTTGTTTTCTTCCAGGCGCTGGCGCAGGCTTTCCATATTGTTTGGCTCCGCATAGCAAAAGCCACCCGGAAAGGGCGAAAAATCACGGTGATAAGCGGGCTGCCCCGTCGCCGCCAGCGCCGCCAGCGTGCGCCCGTGGAAGCTGTTTTGCAGGCTGATGATCACCGGGCGCACACCGTCGCCGTGCAAATCGGCGGCATATTTGCGCGCCGCTTTGATCATGGTCTCGTTCGCTTCCGCACCGGAATTGGAAAAGAAGACCTTTTGCAGCCCCGTGCGCCTGCAAAGAACCTCGGCAAGCTGTGCCTGGGGCCGGCTGTAATACAAATTGGAGCAGTGCGCCAGCTGCCGCAGCTGCGCCGCAACCGCATCGGCCCAGCCTTCATCCGCAATGCCAAGCGTGTTGACGGCGATGCCGCTGCCAAGGTCAATGTATTCCTTGCCGCTTTCGTCAAGCAACAGGGAACCCTGTCCGGAAACGAAACAAACGTCCGCCCGCTTATAATTACCGACGATATACTGCTGATAAAGCTGCTTGGTATCCATTGCAAGACCTCCTGTTTTTATTTTATACTTAAAGTCGCTTTCCGCCGGGGAATCCCTTGCGTATTATCACTTCTTCGCTCCGGTCCTCCCTTTTGCATCACGGCGCGGCGATCCAAACGAGCGGAAGCCCCCTCCGGAACAACGCGCCGCTGCCCGCGATGTTGCCGGGATAAATAAGGAATTCATATCAAAAGCAGATTGCAGCGGCATCTTTATGCTCCTCATTTATGCCGATAAAGTCAATCTCATAGATCATCAGATTTGCTTATCTCCTTTGCCTGTTTAGGAAACTTTTTCCTGCTCCTCAATTCCTATGTGTTCAACCGCTGTTAAGGCTCTCTTAATCGCAATACCCAACGCCTTTGCAACCGGCGGAGGGAAAGCGTTCCCTACTTGCTTATATGTGGGAGTCTTTCTCCCAATAAACTTCCATTCCGGAGGCACCGGCGCAAATCTCAATTGAGCGCACTGCTTTCCCCTTTCACATCATCACCGTATCAGCCATATTCCCGACATTGTAGCACATATTGTGATAATGCGCAAGTGCTATTTCCTTAATTCACACGGCAATAGCCGAAACCCTCGCCAACGAGTTTTGTTTCGTCAGCGAGGGTTTGACTGCGTTTATGGTCTGCAATAGGCGACGAAAAAGATGCAATCTGGGCGCGGGAGAATGACCACGCCCATACCGCAACGATATGGGCGTGAATTGGGCGCGGCTGCTTGGCCGCTGTATTAAAACAACGGTATGGATGCAGGGTGCATTTTCAAAATTCGACAAATTTAATCATAGCTTGCAAATTGCCCTGGTGCAACCCGATTACCGCACAGCAAAAATCGCCTCTTTCAGTCAAAGCAGAGCAAAAACAAGACAACCCATCACAGCCAAGCCCACCCAAACAAGAAGATCGCCAAAATCCACTGCCACCAGTTGTACTCGACCGTTACGCGCGTTTGCGCAACCGTCACGCCGTCCAGTTTGGCTTTGATGGTCGTTGAACCTCTGCCGTGGTACGTGATTTCGCCTGTGGTTTCGTCAATCGTCAGCACCTTTGTGTTGCTCGAATGCCACTTGATTTCGGGCGTGTCGTTCTTCGTGAAAGCATCTGTGGATTGCTTGTATTCCAGTTTGAGCGTGTCACTGAGCGGAATGGTCAACTTTTTGACAACGCTGTCAACATAGCTGTCGCCACAACGTGAACAGGTATGCGTCGTGAAGCCATCTGTTGTGTAAGTCGGCTCAGTCACGACCGCAAAATAATTATGCCCCAGTGCAGCAACTTCGTTGTCGACATATTTATGCGTTGCGTCGTGGCTGCAAGTCCATGTGGTATAGCCCTTTTCGGTGCAAGTTGGAGCAGTCACAGTAGAAACATAGTCGTGTCCAATTGCGGGTAAAATATCTGTTTCTTCAACGCCGCATACCGAGCAAACCCTGAACTTCACGCCCTCCGCGGTGCAGGTTGCGGGGGTGCGAATCTGCCAATCACCGAATGCGTGGCCGTTTGCGGCGATTTCTTGATTCGCAAAAGTGTGCGTTGGCTCATGGTCGCAAGTCCACGTCGTGTAGCCTTGTTCGGTGCATGTTGGCGCAGTTATAACAAACCCGTTTTGCGGTAAGAATTCGTATATTTCCGCAGTTGTAGAATCAAAAGCAATGATATCTGTTTCGGAAGCGATGAAGTTCTTCGTTGCCAGCAAGTAAATCAGATCAGGATTCTGCGTAAAATCAAGACCAGTCAAGTGATTATTGGAGCAGTCCAAGGCGAGAAGCGCAGGACTGTTTGATAAATCCAGTGCTGAAAGTTGATTTCCTGAGCAAATAAGCGCTTTCAACCCAGTAAAATATTCAATTCCATCAAGACTTGTAATACCAAGATTTCTTACATCAAGTTGCTCCAGTCTTGCACAATCCTGGTCGCCGATGGGGTCGTCTGGCTCTTTCCCCAGCGCAGTGCGAACCGCTGCGAGGAACGCTGAGTCAGTGAACGCGGCGGTGACCTCATTGCCCGTAAAGCGTTGTGGGTCATACAAAAACGTTGTCGTAAGCTCGCGGTTCAGGCCGATCACGGCACTTTCGGAGGGCAGCAAATTTTTGCGAATGTCTAAGAACATCAGTTTCGGATTATTGGTAACATCGAGCGTTGTGAGTTTGTTTTCTGAGATAACAAGATATTGCAGAGCCTTGTTGTTTGAAATATCAATTTCCGTGAGCTTATTGTTTGCGCAGACAAGCAGGGCGATATTGGGGAAATATTCAAGTCCCGCGAGGGTTTTGATGTCTTTTTCTGTCAGGTTGAGGGCGGCGACGGCAAGGCATTCAGGGGCATAAATCGGCGCACCGGGGGTTTTGTTAAGGGCGATATAGACGGCGGCGAGGAAATTGGGGTCGGTGAATGCGTTGGTGATGTTGACACCCATGGTCTTTTGTGGCTCGTACTGATAATCCGAAATCCCAAAATTTGCATCATCAAGTATCAAATCGGCGTACTCGTCTTGAAAATAATTGAGCCGCGCATCAAGGCTTTCCAATTTTGCTGTGTTGTTGAACAAGTCAATCTTTCTGAGGCTGTTATTGCTTATGTGGAGCGATTCCAACGCCATGTTCCTCGACAGATCTAAAGTGAAGATTTGATTGTTGCTGCAGTCCAAATAGTTCAGTTTTGTGTTTTGCGAAAGGTCGAGTTTTGCGAGTTCATTGCCACTGCAATTTAGGTGTTCCAATGCGGTCAATTTTGAAAAATCAACATCGGTTAGGCTGTTTTCATTACAGAACAAGTATTTTAGACCAGTGAAATATTCAATGCCAGTCAAATCAGCAATGCCTTGTGCGCTAACGTCTAAATCTTCCCAAAACGCACAAACGCTTCTGAGAATCGGCTGTTCTGAGAGCAATCCCAGCGCATTGCGAATGGCGGCACGAAACTTAGCATCGGGGATCGCACTGTCCGGCAAAATGTCGGTTTCATCAAGATTTTGCGGCTCATATGTGAATCGGGTTACTTGCACGCTGTCCAAACCAACAATCGCGGCTTGCGCGGGGAAATAGTTGTTGCTGACATCCAGATCGTCAAGCCAGCTCAAGTTGGAAATATCCAGCGTTTTCAGCTGGTTTCCAGCGCAAAAAATTGAACGAAGCTGCGTGTTTTTGCTGATATCCAATGCAAGTAATTGATTATTTGAGCAGTCCAGATAGCGCATCTGCGTGTTTTTTGTGATATCGAATACTCCAATTTGATTTCCCGCGCAATTCAGGTTAGAAAGTTGCACATTCTTCGTCAAATCCAGCGCAGCAAGCTGATTTTCATCGCAATCAAGACGACTCAATTTTGTGTTTTTGGTAAGATCCAGAGATTGAAGCGCATTGTTGCCACAACGAAGGTCATTTAGTTGTAGATTTTTGCTGAGATCAAGTGCGAAAATTGCATTGTTTGTGCATGTCAGCCCTTCCAAAACGCTGTTTTTACTGGTGTCAAGCGCAGTCAACTGGTTATCATCGCACGACAGCACAAACAATTTTGTATTCGCGGATATATTTAACGATGCAAGCTGATTTTGCGTGCAATCCAAAACCTGCAGTTCTGGGTTGCCCGATAAGTTCAAGTTCGTCAATTGGCTCCCGCGGCAAGTGAGCATTGTCAGCGCAGGATTCCCGGACAAATCCAGAGTCACCAACGGAACTTGTGAACAATTCAGCGTGGTGAGCGCAGGATTATTCGATAGATCCAGGCTCGCCAGGTTGGGATTTCCATAACAATACAGCACCTGCAATGCAGCATTTTCGGACAACTCTAACGCAGTCAGGTTGTTCATTCCACAGTCCAACGTGGTCAATTCTGTGAAATATTCAATGCCGCTTAGGTTGCTGATTGCTTTGTTGCTCACGTTGAGCGTTTTCACTGCAGCGCATTCCTCAGCTGTGATCGGGTCGGTCGGTTGCTTGCCGAGTGCCGTTCGCACCGCCGCAAGAAAGTTCGGGTCGGTGAATGTAACCGAGATGTCCTCGCCTGCGGCAAAAGCGGGGATCGCGGTGATCGGCGCTACACTCAAGAGGAGCAGGGCGGCAAGGAGGAGGGAGAGGAGGCTGCGAGGAATGCGTTTCATGTGGATCAGACCTTTCTTATTGGCTTAGATTTCGCCTGTTTTTTCTGATGCATCCGTCGAGGTTTG
>JAISQZ010000088.1 GCA_031273905.1 Oscillospiraceae bacterium
GTCAAGCGTTTTTTCATAAACGGAAATAATCTCTGACCCAAATGCGATTTATAAGGCAAAAACTGGGATGTTTCGGCAAGAGCGTCCCAGTTTTTGCCTACTGTTTTTTGTGGTGAAATTTTTCTTGCAAAATTTTCTCTGCCGCGTTATACTATGTTTGGAAGTTAAAAATTGTCACTCTATAGTTTATTCCATGGAGGTGCCTTGCCTGTGAACACACCGAACAAACTGACCCTTGCGCGCATGATTCTTTCCCCGGTTTTTTTGCTGCTGATGCTTGTGCCGCTGACCCACCGCTATTTGTTCGCGGCGGTCGTTTTTCTGGCCGCTTCCGTCACGGATTTTTTGGACGGCAAGCTCGCGCGTAAGCATAATCAGGTGACGGTTCTTGGCAAGCTGACCGACCCGGTGGCGGATAAGATGCTCATCACTGCGGCGCTGCTGGCGTTCTTGCGGCTTGGCTGGTGTGATATCTGGGTGGTCATGATCATCCTTACCCGGGAGTTCCTAGTCACCTCCATCCGTCTGGTGACTGGCGCACAGGGTGTTGTGATCCCCGCCAACCTCTGGGGCAAGCTGAAAACCGCCAGCCAAATGACGTTCACTGCGGTCATTTTGCTGCTTGCGGAAGGGCGGGCATGGCTTGGATGGTTCCCGGAAGACGGCGGGTTTTCCTTCCCGCTGCTTTCAAATGCCCTGCTTTGGATTACAGCCGCGCTGACCGTGATTTCCGGCGTCACTTATGTGGTGCAGGGCTGCAAGGTGATTGATTTTAAGAAATAACGGGCAAGGCGGACGACGCCAAGCAGGCTGACGCCTGTCAAGGAGGACAACGTCGCGAAGCGAAAAACCAGCCGAAGAACTGCCTATATTTTTATTGCGGAGTAATATTCGTTACCTGAATGGGCACAGGGCGGGGTTTTGCGACCCGCCCTGTGGAAGCTGGTGTCATCCAATCTGCTGCGCGATGCCTTCAAATTTGCTGCGCGTCTGGTTGATCGCCGGCTGCTGCGCGGCAGCGGGTTCATACCAGCCGCGTTTGTGCATTTCGCCGAAGATCGCCGATTGCATGCTTTGTTCATCCCGCAGGATGTTGAGCATGTCCGATTTGAGGCTTTGATTCATGCATTCACCGGAATAGGTGTTATATGCGCTGGAAATCTGCTTTTGCGAGGTCAGCGCGTCGGTCAGGATCTCCTGATCCTGCAAAACCTGCACGGGTGCTTTTACCATCGGTGTTTTCCTCTCTTCTTTAATAAAGGTAGCCCATCAGTGTGTCGTAATGCTGTTTGTGGCGCTTTGCTTGCTGCTCGCACAGCATACGGAGCTGCCCGTCCTGCGCGGTGCTGGCGTAGCTGCGGAACTTTTTGACCAGCAGCTGCTCTTGGTTGAGCTGATCGTCCAGCGCCATCAATTCCTTTTGCGTCAAACTTGGCATGGTGTTTTCCCGTCCTTTCCGCCTTAAAAAAAGTCATCGCTTTCCCGGGGTTCCGGGGATGCAACCATAGCTTGCCCCACAAGAAAGAGCAGCATCCCCGGAGAATTTCTCCGGGGATGTTTCCCAGCGATTCCGCGTTATGCCGTTGCGGAATGGCTTGCCTGCGAGGCGCCGACCGAAGCGCCGGTGATCCCCAAGCTGACCGAAAGGGCACGATCCACCCGCTGCATGTCGCGCGTTTCCAGGTTGCCCATGCGCTCCCTCAGGCGGCGCTTATCCAGGGTACGCACCTGCTCCAGCAGGACGATGGAATCCCTTGCCAGCCCGCTGCCGTCCGCATCCACCTTGATGTGCGTGGGCAGATCCGTTTTGTATTTCTGGCTGGTGATGGCCGCCGCGATCACTGTGGGGCTGAACTTATTGCCCACGTCATTTTGGACGATCAATACCGGGCGAATACCGCCTTGCTCGGAACCCACCACCGGGCTGAGATCCGCATAATAGATATCTCCGCGTTTTACTGTCAAGCTGCTCACTCTCCGTCATTTTGATGGCAACATTATTTTTGCCATTCTAGCGCTGAAATAATCACGAAGGCAAAAAATAATGGAGAGCCTTCCCGCCTTCTTTACACTATATGTTCGAGAGCGCAAACGTGGGATAATGAGAAGCTTCATGCAGGGCTGGCCGATGGTGTCCGTTTGGCGATTTTTTTGCTGTGCCGCCGAAAATCCGAAAGAACGTTCCATCCTTTGGAAAAAAATCCATCAAAAACGAATCGTCTCCAGTTCTTATACGATTCCGCTGTGAAACGATAGACAAGATTTTTGAGATGGTTTTTTGTTGCGCAAGGCGGGGGACGCCAAGCAGGCTGACGCCTTTCAAGGAGGACAACAGCGCGAAACGGAAAAACCAGCCGAAAAAATTGCCTATATTTTTATTGCGGGATAGTATTATGCGCAGGCGCTAAAGCTTTTTTGGAGGGAGTCAGTTCAACTCAACCAGCAGCCCCAGACCCGGCACGGAAAGCCGCTCCGGCAGCCCGTCTGTTCCGAGCCACACAGCATAGGCCGCGCCGTCAACCGTGCTTTTGCAGAGCCATCCGCCCTCCCTGCGGATGCTTGCCTCTTCCTGTGGCTGCGACAATTGCAGCAAAACCCGGTTGAGCAGCGGCAAAAAACCGCTTGCCGGCAAAACCTGCTCTTGCCATTGCGTTTGCAACGCGCCGTAGCGCAGGCTGATCCTTTCGCCCTCCAGCGAAGCGGTCAGACCCGTCAGTTCCTTGGGCGCGGTGAATTGCGCCGTCAAAAAGCCGGGGCGCAGCTGTGTCAGTTTTGCTTGCAGCGTTGTCGCGTTAAAGGTGACGGTCACTTCGCGCACGAAGGCTGCGGGCAGGGGAGGCGGTTGCTTTTTGGGCAAAATGGTGCAGGCGGCGCAGGCAAGCAGCAATATGCCCGTCAATGGCAGGCAAACGAGGCGGCGCGGAAAAAGCATCGAAAATCCCCCCTTGGGGCTATGTTTATGCCGCGCGGCGCTTTTGTTATGCGCTTTTGATCAAAGCGGCATCCGTTTGAGTTCCTCTAGGCAATCAAGCGCCGTCATCCCGCGCTTGGAAAGCCGCGTTGCAGCGCGATCCGCCGCCAGACCGTGGAGATATACCGCGCAGAGGGCGGCATCAAAGCCTGGCATTCCCTGCGCGAGCAGGGAGGCGAGCATCCCCGCCAGAAGATCGCCGCTGCCGCCCTTCGCCAGACCGGAATTCCCGGTCTCGTTGCGGTAAAGCGCACCCTCCGGCGAGGCCACCAGCGTGTTGGCGCCTTTGTATACCAGCACAATTTTGTAAAGCGCCGCAAACTGGGGGATCATTTTTTCACGGGCGGCTTCCAGCTCCTTCACGGAGCAGCCGGTCATCCTTGCCATTTCGCCGGGATGCGGCGTGAGCACCAAATTGCCGCCGTTTTGGCGCTGTTCCGGCCGGAGGCAGCGCAAGTCCGTCTCAAGCGCGTTTAAGCCGTCCGCATCCAGCACCAGCGGGCATTTGGTTTCGCGCAGCAGCGCGGCAGTGATCTCCCGCGTGTGTGCGTTCAGCCCAAGGCCGCAGCCCGCCAGCAGGGCGGATTTCCCCTTCATTGCTTCGCGCAGCTGCGGCAGGGCGGAAACGTGCAGCGTACCTTGACGGTTCCCGGTCAGGGGCAGCAGGGGGGCGACGGTTAACTGCGGGGCAATTGCAGGATAGGCGTGCAGCGGGAAGGCGGCGGTTACCAGCCCCGCGCCCAGATGCACCGCGCCCAGCGCCGCAAGCACCGCCGCGCCGGGATAGCGCAGACTGCCGCAGACACTCAGCACATGCCCGAAGCTGCCCTTGTGTCCGCTTTCGTCACGCCCCGGCAGCCGCGCAAGCACTTCCTCAAAGGTTAGTGTGAAGATTTTTTGCATAGAATTCCCCATTCATGATATACTTTAGAGTAGAGGGTTGGTGCTGTGCGCTTCTTCTTTTCGTGGTGCGCGGGCACATTTGGTAACATTTCGTCATATTCTTGACAGAACTGTAGAAATGTGCTATAATTCATCCCTATTTTCATCCCTGTTTTTACTGGAAGGTGGGCGATTTCATGCGCAAGAAAGATTTCTTGCTGTTATCTGACTATAGCAAAGAGGAGATTTTATCCCTGCTCACACTGGCGGAGGAGCTCAAACGCACCAAGCGTGAGGGGCGTCCGCACGAGTTCCTCAAGGGCAAAACACTGGGTATGATCTTTGAAAAATCCTCCACGCGCACACGGGTCTCGTTTGAGGTCGGCATGGTTGATTTGGGTGGGACGGCGCTGTTCCTCAGCGGGAACGACATCCAACTCGGGCGCGGTGAGCCGGTGGAGGATACCGCCCGGGTGCTCTCGCGTTATCTGGACGGCATTATGATCCGCACCTTTGAGCAGGAGAAGGTGGAAACCCTGGCGCGTTTTAGCGCCATCCCTGTGATCAATGGTCTGACCGATTTTGCCCATCCCTGCCAGGTGCTGGCCGATCTGCTTACCATCCTGGAACACAAGGGAGGCTTTGAGGGCAAGACGCTTTGCTATATCGGCGATGGGAACAACATGGCAAATTCGCTGATTGCAGGCTGCATAAAGGTGGGCATAAAGGTGCGCACTGCCTGCCCGAAGGGCTATCTGCCGGATGCCGGCTTGCGCGAATGGGCGCAAAACGCCGGGGATTACCTTTGCACCGATGACGTTTTGGAGGCCGCCCAAGGCGCAGATGTGCTTTACACCGACGTTTGGGCGTCTATGGGGCAGGAAGCCGAAGCCGCCCAGCGCCGCGCGGTATTTGCGCAGTACCAAGTGAACGAAAAGGCGCTTGCGGTTGCCAGACCGGATTGTATGGTGCTGCACTGCCTGCCCGCGCACCGCGGGGAGGAGATCACCGCAGAGGTGTTTGAAGCCCATGCGGATGAAATTTTCGACGAAGCGGAAAACCGGCTTCACGCGCAAAAAGCGATTTTGGTCAGCCTGATGCGCGGCTGAGCGTTGTTGAGAAAGCGGTTGACCTCCGGGAAGGGTGCCGCTTGGACACTCTTTCCGGATTTTTTTGTGGCTTATAGGGCTTCAATCGTCCGGCGCAAATTTGCGCAGCCGATGCGCAGCGCGGTTTCGCAGTCCTCCATGCCCTCAAATTCAATACTGACGTAGCCCTGGTAGCCCTGGCGTTTGAGGATGCCGAGGCATTGCCGCACGGGAACGCAGCCGTGCCCGAGGATTGCGCCGCGCAGATAATTCCCGCTGCGGGAAAGAAAATAGCCCTCTCCGGGCGCGTCCTCCGCGCCGGATTTGATGTGAAAATCCTTTGCGTGGACGTGCTTTGCGAAAGGGGCGACGTTGCCCGTGGCAAGCGCCGGCGCTTCGTCGGCGCAGAGGAAATTGCCGATATCCACCAAGGCTCCAAAATTCTCATGCCCGACCTGCGCAACCAGCGCCGCCACACGCAAGCTATCTTGGCAGAAGAAGCCGTGATTTTCCACCATGGTGGCAATGCCGCGTTTGGCGGCATATTCCGTTACCGCGCGGCAGCCCTCTGCCAGCAGCGGCAGCGCCTGCGCGAAGCCCTTCACCCTGCTCTGCGGCGCGGGGAAGCCGCCGGAGGCATCGTGGCGCATTCCCGTGGCGCCCAGCAGCTTCGCGATTTCCACTTGCTCGCAAAGGCGCTCAATTTCCTGCCCGATGGAGGGCGCTTTCAAAAAATCCGCGCCGACCGTATAATTGATGATGGGCAGCCCCTGCTTTTCACTTTCCTCACGCAGGATACAGGCGGTTTCCTCTGCTGTCAGACCGTCGGCGGGGCGGATGTCTGTGTATTCAATCGCCGCAAAGCCGAGGCGCTTCGCTAGACCAATCAGGTCAACGGGCCGGGCTTTGCCGCTTGACAGCAACTGCTGAAAGCTGTAGCTACTTACGCTTGGTTTCATGGGGAAGCTCCTTTATAAACGATAGTTCATTGCGCTCAAAAAACGCACGGCGTGTTCGATATCCGCCAGAGGGTTTTCGCCAACCTCGCGCTCAATGGTCAAAAAGCCCTTGTAGCCGATGTCCTCCAGCGCCTGCAGATAGACCGGCCAATCCACCTGCCCCTCGCCCAGCGCTGTCTCCAAATAGGAAGGGGAGGTGATCAGGTGGCTTTCCACCATGCCGTAGACCTCCTCCGGGTCGCGGTAATAAAGCCGTCTGCCGTCCTTGGCGTGGGTGTGGACGATGTAATCCTTTAGGGTATGCACCGCTTTGGCGGGGTCGTCGCCTGTGACCATCACGAAATTGGCGGGATCCAAGTTGACCGCCACGCCGCGCGAACCGAGGGAATCCAAAAATCCTTTGAGCGTGACGGCGTTTTCCGGTCCGGTTTCGATGGCGAAATGTGCTTGCAGACTGTCTGCGTAAGTGGCAAGCGTTCCGCAAGCCTCCTGCATGATTCGGTAGCGCGTGGCGGAGGGTTCCTGCGGCACCACGCCGATGTGCGTGGTCACCACGTCGGTTTCCAGATCCTTTGCGAGATCCAAAATCCGTTTGGAGCGCTCAATGCGCAGGGCGTTCTTTTCCGGCTTGGTGAAGCCGCCCTCGCCCAAGTCGCCGCACAGCGCGGAAATCACCAGCCCGTGGTCTTTTACCATGT
>JAISQZ010000134.1 GCA_031273905.1 Oscillospiraceae bacterium
TGGGGCATCAGGCGATCTGCGAGGCCTTGGGCGGCACGGTCGGTTACGCCAAGGCGCTGATGCACGGCAAACCGTCCCCCCTCCGTCTGGATCCCACTTGCCCGCTTTTCACCGGATTGCCGGAAACAATCCAGGGTGCGCGTTATCATTCCCTTGCCGCGGAGGAAGCGGCGCTGCCGGACTGCCTGCGCGTCACTGCCCGCGCGGAGGACGGGGAGATCATGGCGGTGCAGCACCGTGAAAAACCGATTTTCGGGCTGCAATTCCATCCGGAATCCATCCTTACACCGCAGGGCAAAACCATATTGGAGCATTTTTTGGCGATCAAATATCAACCGGAAAGGAATGTCGTTATGATCAAGGAAGCGATCACCCTAGCGGCAAGGCGCATGAATTTGAGCTTTGAAACGGCGCAGGCGGTGATGGATGAAATTATGAGCGGGCAGGCGAGCGAAATCCAGATGGCGGCCTATCTTGCCGCCATGTCCGTCAAGGGCGAAACCATTGAGGAAATTACCGGCTCCGCGGCGGGGATGCGCCGGCACTGCATCCGCCTGCTGCACGACATGGATGTGCTGGAAATCGTTGGCACCGGCGGTGACCGCTCCAATTCCTTCAACATTTCCACTACCTCCGCGCTGGTCATTTCCGCTGCGGGGATTCCTGTCGCCAAGCACGGCAACCGTGCGGCGACCAGCAAATCGGGTGCGGCGGATGTGCTGGAGGCTCTGGGCGTAAAAATTACCATCCCGCCGGAGCAGAGCCTGGCGCTGCTCAAAAAGATCAACCTCTGCTTCCTCTTTGCGCAAAATTACCACATCGCGATGAAGTATGTCGCGCCCGTGCGCCGGGAATTGGGCATCCGTACGATCTTCAATATCCTCGGACCCCTTGTCAATCCCGCTGGGGCGGGTATGCAGCTGCTCGGTGTCTATGAGCGGGAGCTGGTGGAACCGATGGCGCAGGTGCTGGCAAAGCTCGGTGTTAAAAGCGCGATGGTGGTCTATGGGCAGGACGGTCTGGATGAAATTTCCATGAGCGCAGCCACCAGCGTGTGCGAGGTGCGCGGCGGCGCGTTCCGCTCCTATGTGATCGAGCCGGAGGACTTTGGTCTGCGCCGCTGCGCAAAAAGCGAACTCAGCGGCGGTTCGCCCGCTGAAAACGCGGCGATCACCCGCGCTGTGCTTTCCGGCGAGACGGGGGCGAAGCGCGACGCGGTGATTCTCAATTCCGCCGCCGCCATTCATATTGCCCGCCCCGCGCTTTCCATGCAGGAAGCCGTTGCCCTCGCCCGGGAATTGATTGAAAGCGGCGCCGCACTGCGGCAGTTGGAGCAATTCATTGCGCTTTCCAACGAAGGGGGAGGCGTATGATCCTGGAGCAATTGGCGGAACATGCGCACAGCCGCGTAGCGGCGGCAAAGCGGCGCGAACCGCTGGAAGCGCTCCGCCGCCGCGCGGAAGCCTTGCCCCCGTCCGCAAAAATCCGTTTTTGCCAGGCGCTGGCTGCGCCCGGGCTTTCGTTCATTTGCGAAATCAAACGGGCTTCGCCCTCCAGGGGGCTGATCGTGTGCGAGTTCCCCTATCTGCAAATCGCGCGGGAATACCAGGCGGCGGGGGCGGCGGCGATCTCTGTTTTAACGGAGCCGGATTTTTTTCTGGGCAGGGATAGCTACCTGCGGGAGGTTGCCCAAACCGTTGCTCTGCCTGTTTTGCGGAAGGATTTTACGGTGGATGCCTATCAGCTATACGAAGCCCGGCTGCTGGGCGCTTCGGCGGTGCTGCTTATCTGTGCCCTGCTTGACAAATCCGCGCTGGAGGAGTATCTTATCCTTGCGGGGCAGTTGGAGCTGGATGCCCTTGTGGAGGTTCGCGACGCAGCGGAGATACAGCGGGCGCTTGCGGCGGGCGCGGGCATGATCGGCGTGAACAACCGCAATCTCAGGGATTTCACCGTGGATATGCAAACAAGCTTGCAGCTTCGGGCACTTATCCCGCCGGAAGTCCTTTTCGTCGCCGAGAGCGGCATCCATTCCCCGGCAGATATCGCGCACCTGCGCCAACACGGCACGGACGCGGTTCTCATCGGCGAAGCGCTGATGCGCGCGGAAGACAAAGCCGCGTTTTTGCGGGAATTGCGAGGCGGGGACGGATGACAAGGCTCAAGCTTTGCGGACTTTGGCGCACGGCGGATATTGATGCCGCCAATGAAGCCCTGCCGGATTATATCGGTTTTGTGTTCGCGCCCAGCCGCAGGCAGGTGCGCCCGGCTGAGGCGGCAAGGCTGCGCGAACGGCTCGCGCCGCAGATCCGGCCGGTGGGTGTGTTTGCCCATGCGCCAATAGAGGAAATCGCCGCGCTCTACCGCCAGGGTGTCATTGCGCTGGCACAGCTCCACGGCGGCGAAGGTGCGGCGTATATCGAAGCGCTGCGCGAGCGCTGTGCCGTACCGGTCATTCAGGCGCTTCGCATGGACAGACCCGGCGCAGCGGAAAGCATCGCGCACGAAGCGGCATATCTCCTGCTTGATCACGGTTCGGGCGGAACAGGAGCCGTGTTTGACTGGAAAAGCATCCCGCCGCTGCCCAAGCCCTATTTCTTGGCGGGCGGCATCGGCCTGGATAATATTGAAGCCGCGCTTGCGCTGAAGCCCTATGCGGTTGATATCAGCTCCGGCGCGGAAACCGGCGGCGGCAAGGATCGAAAAAAAATGCTTGCGCTTGCAAAGAAAGTGAGGAATGCAGCTTGAAAACCGGACGCTTTGGCAGCTTCGGAGGGCAGTATATCCCCGAAACGCTGATGAACGAAATCCATGCCCTGGAAGCGGCATACAACCGTTACAAGGAGGATCCTGATTTTAACGGGGAGCTCAACGCCCTGCTGCGCGATTACGCAGGACGTCCGTCGCTGCTCTACTACGCGGAAAAGATGACAAGGGCGCTTGGCGGGGCGAAAATCTACCTCAAGCGGGAGGATTTGAACCACACCGGCTCCCACAAAATCAACAATGTGCTCGGTCAGGCGCTGCTTGCCAAGCGCATGGGCAAAACCCGCGTGATTGCCGAAACCGGCGCGGGGCAGCACGGCGTTGCGACGGCAACGGCGGCCGCGCTGCTGGATCTGGAATGCGAAATCTTTATGGGCAGGGAGGATACGGAGCGCCAGGCTCTCAACGTTTACCGCATGGAACTGCTTGGCGCACGGGTGAATCCCGTCGTCTCGGGCACAATGACGCTCAAGGATGCCGTGAATGAAACCATGCGCGAATGGGTCAGCCGCACGCACGACACCCACTATGTTCTAGGCTCTGTGATGGGTCCGCATCCTTTCCCTACCATTGTGGGGGATTTTCAGAGCGTGATCAGCCGCGAGGCCCGGGAACAGATTCTTGCCCGCGAGAGCAAGCTGCCTGCCGCGGTGCTGGCCTGCGTGGGCGGGGGCAGCAACGCCATAGGCATTTTTCGGCATTTCGTGCGTGACCCTTCCGTCCGGCTGATCGGCTGTGAGGCCGCCGGGCGCGGAATTGAAACCGGGCGGCACGCAGCCACCATCGCAAAGGGGGAAATCGGCGTGTTTCACGGGATGAAATCGTATTTTTGTCAGGATGACCAAGGACAGATCGCCCCGGTGTATTCCATTTCCGCCGGGCTGGATTACCCCGGTATCGGCCCGGAGCACGCGCACCTTTATGCCACCGGGCGGGCGGAATATGTGCCTGTTACCGACGACGAGGCGGTGGATGCCTTCGAATTCCTCGCGCACACGGAGGGCATCATCTGCGCCATTGAAAGTGCGCACGCGGTCGCCTGTGTGCGCACGCTGGCGCCGCAGCTGCCAAAAGACGAAAGTGTGATCCTCTGCCTTTCCGGGCGGGGGGATAAAGACGTTGCCGCCATTGCGCGGTATCGCGGGGTGAATGTGCATGAGTAAAATTGCAAACGCGTTCCAAAACGGCGCCGCCTTTATCGGCTTTGTCACCGGCGGCGACCCAAGCCTTGCAAAAAGTGAGGAGATTATTCTTGCCATGGTGCGCGGCGGGGCGGATCTGATCGAAATCGGGATTCCCTTTTCCGATCCCATCGCGGAAGGTTCCGTTATTCAGGCGGCAAACCTGCGTGCGCTGGCGGCGGGGGCAACGGTGGATGGGATTTTCGCTATGGTCAGGTGTCTGCGCGAAAAAACACAGACGCCCATCGTATTCTTAACCTACCTCAATCCGGTGCACCATTATGGCTACGAAGCCTTCTTTGCCCGCTGCGAGGAAACGGGCGTGGACGGAATCATCCTCCCCGATCTGCCCTTTGAGGAACAGGAGGAACTGCGCGGCATCACCGCGGTGCATGGCGTCGATCTCATTTCCCTCATCGCGCCGACCTCCGCTCAGCGCATTGCGCGGATTGCCGCTCAAGCCAGGGGCTTTCTCTATCTGGTTTCTTCTATGGGCGTCACGGGTGTGCGCAGCGAGATCACCACCGATCTTTCCGCAATGCTTGCCCTTGTGCGCGAAGCGGCAAGGCTGCCCGCCGCTGTGGGCTTCGGCATCCACAGCCTTGCCCAGGCAAAGGAGATCGCCCGGATTGCCGACGGCGTGATTGTGGGCAGCGCGATTGTGAAGCTTGTTGCGCAATACGGTGACGATGCCGCGGAAGCGGTGGAGGATTACGTCAGACGGATGAAGGCGGCAATGACTCAAAATGAATGAAATGAACGGTTTACAAGGATTTTACATCTGTTTTACGCAATGTATGTTGTAATCGCCGGGAAGATATTTTAATATAATACAAATCAAAACAGGAAGAAGATTTGTATTATGAAGAAATTGATTTTGTCGGTCGTCACAGCGCTTGTCCTGCTGCCAGCATTCGTGATTACGGCGCCCGTCACACTGCCGCAGAACATCGCCGCAGGACTCAAAAACGCAAAGACTGCGGAACCCTTTGTTGCAAGCACTTTTTCAACAAACCAAAAGGTCGGGAACCCGAAGGACGCGCCGCTTGATTTATACGTCATCAGCGATACGCATATCACCGCAGACGCGGCGCATGTGGACGGTCAGATTGATTTTGCCAACACCGAGGCAGTTGCAAAGGCGGCGTTCGACAAAATCATAAAAGACGATTCCATACAAAATGTATTGCTCACCGGCGATCTTACAACATATGGCGACCGGGAGAGCTGCGACAGGCTTGTCACGCTGCTGGAAACCCTGGAAGCAGCGGGAAAAAAGGTTTACCCTTATCCCGCCGGGCATGATTACGATTATAACCCCACGGACACCACCCTGAGCCGCAGCGAGGCGATGGCGACGTACCGCGCCTTTGCCGAAAGGACGGGGAACGTCATTGCCGAAAGCCCCTTTGACGACGGCAATTCATACGTTGTGCAGATTGCGGAGGGTTACCGCATGCTGATGCTAACCACCGATTCCCTTTTTTATAACGGCTACAAGCAGGAGGAGCTTGATTGGGTTTTGCGCCAGATCAGGGATGCGCGTGAAAGCGGAAATTACATCTTTTCCACGCAGCACTATCCGGTGCTTCTGCCCTCCCCGCTTTATCCTTATTTCGGCAGCAACGACTGGAAGGCGTCGTCCTATGAATTCACCGACCCAATGGTGGATGCAGGCTTGGAATTTGTGTTTTGCGGGCATTCCCACGTGCAGTCCGTTGTGGAACACAAAACCGAAAAAGGGAATACGCTCTATCAGGTCACAACGGCGCCTTTGGCGGGTTCCCCCGGATTGTTCCGCAAGGTCAGGTTTTCTTACGACAGCGTAAAAATTGAGTCCGTTGACCTGACCGCAGAGGAATTGAAAGCGGTTGGCATCGAAACAGGCGGCAAAAACAGCACGGAATTCATGAGGGAAAATTTTGCCGGACTGATCACCGGCGCGGTGCACTATGCCGCGACTGATATGGAGAAATTCGCAGAGGTAAGCGGTGAACTGGGGCTTGGGCTTTCAGCGGAAGACCTGAACAACGATGAAGCCCTGCGGCTGCTCTTAAATATCGCCGGAAAGCTTCTGGACCGCATGAAGATCAAAACGCTGAAAAATCTGTTGCTTATCCCGGGCAAAATTGACGAGGACTTCGCAGAGCGTTACGTCAAGGATTTTGCGGCGGAATTGGTTACGGGGGTAAGCTACGGGAACATGAATTATAAACCGGGAACCGAGGAATACCTGTTTATCGCCACGTTGATAGAAAGGGTGCGTCCGATTATCAATCTCATTGATGATTCCGGCGAAACAATAACCCTTGTGGAACGCATTGCGGACGGACTGCTTTACAAGGAAGGTCTCGATGATTGGAATCTGATATTGCCGCGCCTGAACTGACCGCAGAGGAGAAAGCCACTGGCTTTCTCCTCTGAATTTTCAAGACCCTAAACAACCACAGCCTCCGCAGGCGCACTTTTTGCTTTGCAGGGGCTGGT
>JAISQZ010000182.1 GCA_031273905.1 Oscillospiraceae bacterium
AAGCGCTTCCAGCATCGCCTTTGCGCTGATCTGCGCCATTTCAAAGGGAACCGCCGTGACGGCGCCCGGCTTGCCGATTTGCAGGTTTCCGCTGGCGAGTGTGGTGGATTCCGGTTCAAGTGTGTGCTCAATGGGGGCGGTGCTTCCCACAGTGCTGGAAGGGGCTTCCTCCTCGTCTTTTCCGCAGGCGGCAAAGGCGGCAAGGGCAACCGCCGCAGCAAGCAATACACTTAGCAATGCAACCAATTTTTTGGTGAAACGCATACTTTCCACTCCTTATTCTTCATTCCAAGTCTCTCATTCCATTTTTCCTCTGTCATTATAAACCAAGCGTTTTTTTCTGTCAAGTTCCTTTATTTGTGAGAAGCAGATAAGCGGCGCAGCCAAACAAAGCGAAGGGCTTCGCCTGGCTTGCCTGCAATAACGCGGTGCGGTCGCGCTCAGTACGGAACAAGGGCTTGCAAAGGGCAGGAATTCGTGCTATACTGTTCCAACGTAACGAGCAGAGTGGGGGCGTTTTATGGATTGGGTTTTGCTTGTGCTGCTGCTTTTGTCCGCAGCGCTTTCGGCGCTCAGCTATCTTCGCATGAGGAAACAGCAGGAGGAGGGCGGCAGCGCAGCGGCGCTGCAGACGTTGCAGGAGCAGCTGCGTGCGCTGGAAAAAACGCAGCAGCTTTATGCCAGGCAGCAGACCGAGCAAGCGGAGCTGCTGCGCCAGGTGCTGGGCAACGAGCTGGAACGCTCCCGGCGGGAGCTTTCGCACAGCCTGCTGCAATTGCAGGAGGGCAATGACCGCAGACTGGAGCAGCTCCGTGCGGGCAATGAGCAAAAGCTGGAGCAAATGCGCCTGGCGGTGGACGAGCGCCTGCAAAAGACCTTGGACGCGCGACTGGCGGAATCCTTCCGAACCGTCAGTGCGCATCTGGAAAGTGTGCAGCGCGGTTTGGGCGAGATGAAGAGCTTGGCTTCCGACGTGGGCGGATTAAAAAAAGCCCTGACCAACGTCAAAAACCGCGGCATTTTCGGCGAGGTGCAGCTGGAACGCATTCTGGAGCAGATGCTGCATCCGGGGCAGTATGCCGTCAACATCGCCACCAAGCATGATTCTGCGGACCGTGTGGAATTCGCGCTCAAGCTGCCGGGCGGCGGCGAGGGTGAAAACGTCTATCTGCCCATTGATTCCAAGTTCCCCATTGAGGATTATGAGCGCCTTCTGGAGGGCTGCGAGGAAGGCGACAAGGAAAAAATCGACGCTTCAAAACGGGCGCTGGCGCTCAGGATGAAGGTTTTTGCGAAGGAGATCAGCGGAAAATATATTGATCCGCCCTTCACAACGGATTTTGCGATCCTGTTTTTGCCCACGGAAGGGCTTTATGCCGAGGTGGTGCAAAACGCCGAGCTGTTTGAAAGCCTACAGCGCGATTACCGCGTCACGGTGACGGGACCAACGACGCTTTCCGCCTTTCTCAACGCGCTGCAAATGGGCTTCAAGACCCTGGCCATCGAAAAGCGCTCCGTCGAGGTTTGGCGGGTGCTCGGGGCGGTGAAGACGGAATTCGGCAAATTCGCGGAAGCGTTGGACAGCACGCAGAAGAAAATCCAGGCGGCGGACAGGGAACTGGAAAAGCTGGTCGGCACCCGCACAAGCGCCATGAACCGCCAGTTGCGCCAGGTGGAACGTTTGCCGGAGGCGGAAAGTGCGGCGCTGCTGGAGAGCGGAGATAATACGATCCCGCAATGAAAATTTAACGCGGAACGGCGGAAAATCCGCCAAAGGACGGGCGCTGCGCGTCAGGGGCTGCCAACAAGACCAGACCCAAGGAGGTTTCGGTTGAATATGATCGACCTGCACTGTCATCTTTTGCCCGCCTTTGACGACGGCGCGGAAAACACAGAGGAAGCCCTTGATATGGCGCGTATCGCGCAGGAAAACGGCATCCAAACGATTGTGGTCAGCCCGCACCTAGCACATTTGCCGGAAACGCAGCGCTTTTATCGTGCGCGCGATGCGGGCCTCGCGCGGCTTCGGCGCCTGCTGGCGGCGCAGGGGCTGGAACTGGAGCTGCTTTCCGGCGCGGAGGTGCTTGTGGATGAGGATATCTTTTACGCCGGCGATCTCCACCCCGCCTGCCTGGCGCAAACCCGCTTTTTGCTTGTGGAATTCGGCTTTGCGCCGCTGCGCCCCGCAAAGCTTCTGGAATACCTGGACGAGATCAGCAATCGCGGGATGATCCCGGTCGTTGCCCATCCGGAACGCTATTCTTTTTTTCAGCAGAATTATAACTTGGTCAACGCGCTTTGCGAGGACGGTGTGCTGTTTCAAATCAACGCGGGGAGCCTGGCGGGCTTGGGCGGTCCTGCTGCGCAGGCGCTTGCCGCAGGCATGGTGCGGCTGCAATTGGCGCAGTTTTTAGCGACGGATGCCCACGGCGCTTTCCGCCGCAGCCCGGCGTTTCGTGCGATGCGCAAGCGCTTCCCGGCGCAAATCAGCCGGGAGCAGCTACACTTTATGACGCAGACGGCGCCTGCGGCTTTGCTGCGCGGCGAACGCCCGCTGTGGGAAAAGCTTGGGTATCTGTAACAGCAGATGTTTGATGTGATTGATGATAGAAGAACAATTGAGGAAGGGTTTGTTTTCATGCAAGAGGATTCTTACACGGCCGTGCGCGGTTCCTCCGTCCCCCTGCCGTTCCAGCTGGATTACGGACGGCTGCTGCGCACAATTTTGCGCAGGTTTTGGCTCATCGCCCTGGTGGCGCTGGTGGCGGGGAGCGGGCTTTATTTCAATTCAAAGCAAAAGGCGCGCACGGTCTACCGCGCGGTTACCACACTTGCCTTCACCGTGGTGACCTATCAGGAGGAGGTGCGCAATCCCGGCACCGGCCAGGAGGTCAAAATCAGCGTTCCCGTGCGCGGCTACTACAGCAGCGCGAACCCCAACCGCTTCAGCATCCTCCTGCGCAGCGACACGGTGGTGGAGAAGCTTTCCGCAGCGCTGGACGGCAAGTATGATATGGAAGCAATCCGTGAGTCTGTGGACATTGAGGCGATGGAGGAACCCGGCTTCTTTACGCTGGGCGTGACCAATGAAAACCCGACCCTCTGCAACGAGGTGCTCAATGCGCTCATTAGCATGTACCCGGAATATCTCAAGCGATTTGAATCCACCCTGGGCATTGAGATTGTGCGCCGCCCCAAGCCTGCCGCGGTGGTGGATAACAGTGACGAATCCAAAACCATGGCGATTTACGGCATTTTGGGTGGCGGCGGGTTGACGGCGGCGCTTTTTGTGATGCTGGAGCTATCCCGCAACACAATCCGCAGCGCACAGGACATACGCAGCAAAACTTCGGAACGCATGATAGGGATGCTGCCCTTCCAGGCCTCCAGCCGCCGGTTTCAGCGCAAAAAATCTGACCGCGTGATGCATATTATGGACAAACGGAGCGTCAGCTTTGATTTCATCGAAAACGTGAAGGCGATCCGTACAAAGCTTGAAAATGCCGCCGCCGAAATGGGCGCTAAGGTGATTGCCGTCACCAGCACCTTTGAAGGCGAGGGGAAAACCACACTGACGATCAATCTGGCCTGTGCGCTGGCGCAAAAGGGCAAGTCTGTGCTGATCATTGATTGCGATCTGCGCAAGCCTGCGGCACTCAAGAGCGTGGGCGCAAAGGATTCCGACGCCAGCGGAATTTTGCCCATCCTTGCCGGAAAATCCAGATACGAGGATTCCGTCAAATACCTCAAGCCCCTGCGCTTCTTTGTGCTTTCCACCGGCGGCACCACCGCAAACCCCACAGAAAAGCTGGCGGTTCCGGCGATGAAGGAGATCGTAGATAAGGCGCGGCAGGAATTTGACTATGTGCTTTTGGATACTCCGCCCGCCCGCGTTGTGGCGGACTGCATCACACTGGCTCCCCTGATGGACGGCTTGCTTTTTGCGGTTCGCTATGACTTTGCACGCGTGCAGCAGATCAATGAAACGATGGAGGAAATCAGCAACGCGGGGGTGCGGATCATCGGCACGGTGCTGACTATGGCGGCTTCCGACAATCTGGTGCGCCGCAACGGGTATTCCTCCGCCTACCGCCGCCCGGGCAAATATTACGGCGGCTATGGCTATGGCTACGGCTACGGCGCGGAAAGCCGCTATGGGTATGGTTACGGACAAGACGGCGCCAACAACCGCCGCCTTGCCATGCGGGGCGAAGCGCCGGAAGGCGAACAGACGGAGGCGGAGCTGTGAGCCGCCTGAAACGGCGTATTTTTCTTTCCCCGCCGCACTTGAACGGGCGGGAGCTGGACATGCTGCGCGAAGCGCTTGAAAGCAACTGGGTTGCCCCGGCGGGTCCGCATCTTGCCGCTTTTGAGCGGGAGCTTTGCGCGGTCATCGGCGGCGGCTACGGCGTGGCGCTTTCCTCCGGCACCGCGGCGCTTCATCTTGCCCTGCGGGCACTGGGGGTGCAGGCGGGCGACCGCGTTTTTTGTTCTGACCTGACCTTTTCCGGCAGCGTCAACCCGGTGCTTTACGAAAGGGCGGAGCCGGTATTGATCGACAGCGCACCGGGCGGCTGCAATATGGATCCCAAGGCGCTTGCGCGCGCCTTACATCAGGCAGAAAAAGAAGACCGCCTGCCCAAGGCGGCGGTGATTGTGGATTTATATGGGCAAAGCGCGGATTGGAGGAAGCTCCTGCCGCTGTGCGAAGCTTATGGCGTGCCGGTTTTGGAGGACGCTGCGGAGGCGCTGGGCGCAAGCTGCGCAGACGTAAGCTGCGGCCTTTTCGGCGCAATCGGCGTGTTTTCCTTCAACGGCAACAAGATTATCACAACCTCCGGCGGCGGCATGGCGGTTGCGCACGACGAAGCCACCGCGCACAGGCTTACCTTTTGGGCGAATCAATCCAAGGAAGCAGCACCCTATTATTTGCACAGGGAGCTGGGCTTCAACTACCGTCTGTCCAACCTCTTGGCGGGGGTGGGCAGGGCGCAGCTGCAAACGCTGAAGGAGCGTGTGGCAAGGCGCAAGGAGATTTATTTGACCTACCAGAATGCCTTTGCGGGGTTGCCGCTGCAAATGCTGCCGGTTCCGCAGGGCTGCACGCCGAATTATTGGCTGAGCGTGGCTTTGCTGGAGGAGGATGCGCCGCTTTCCGCGCAGGCGCTGATTGATTTGCTGGAAGCGGATAACATCGAAGCGCGGCGCACTTGGAACCCCATGCATTGCCAACCGGTTTTTCGGCGCTTCACATATGTTACGGCAGCCGACGGCATCAGTGGATCGGAGGATTTTTTTCGGCGCGGGATATGTTTGCCCTCCGGTTCCGGCATGACGGCAGAGGAGCAGGACGAGGTGATTCGCCGTGTGTGCCGGGCGCTTGGCGGAGGTGCTGCCTGTGGATGACGAAAGCGCCATGCGCCGTGCGCTGGAGCTTGCCAGGCAGGCGGCGGCGGATGACGAAACGCCTGTGGGCTGCGTGATTTTACGCAATGGCGAGATCATCGGCGAAGGGCGCAACCGGCGGGAAAAGGAACAAAACGCGCTGCT
>JAISQZ010000205.1 GCA_031273905.1 Oscillospiraceae bacterium
GAAGGGTGGGTTCGTGTTGCGGTGTTAGGTGCGCACGAACAATCGATAAAAATGGGAGGTCAACATGAATCAGGCGGCCGCAGAAAAATTGATTGGGCAAAATCCGCACAGCGCCTATGCCGCGCTGCTGCGCACGGCGAAGGACTCCTTCAAGGAGGCCGCGCCGGAAATCAGGATCGGTTCCACGGTAAAGGTTCACGTCAAAATCCGTGAGGGCGAGCGTGAGCGCGTCCAGGTGTTTGAAGGCATTGTGATTGCCCGCCGGGGTTCCGGTATTTCGGAAACCTTCACCGTGCGCCGCATTTCCTACGGTGTCGGCGTGGAACGCGTTTTCCCGCTGCATTCCCCCAACATCGCAAGGGTGGAGCAGGTGCGCCTTGGCAGGGTGCGCCGCGCGAAGCTTTATTACCTGCGCGGCCGCGTCGGCAAGGCCGCCAAGCTGAAAGAAAAGCTGGCGTAACGCCCCGTTTTATTTCAACGAAGAAGCGTCTTACTTTTAAAGAAGAAGCTGCGTCACGCGCAAGTTGCCTTTCTAGGATCGCCAAACTAGAAGGGCAATGGTTGTATCACTGGAAAGGATCTGTCGCCCATGCGCGCCGCAAGGGAATACTGGGTGCCGCTGCAAACGCGGCAAAAAGCGGAAAAAGCGCCTTCCTGGCTGCTGCGCACGCTCTACGACGCGCTTTCCTCCCTGACGGCGGGGCTGCTGGTGATCAGCCTGGTGTTTTGCTTTGTGGGGCGTCCCGTCCGCGTATATGGCTCTTCCATGCAGCCCACCCTGCAGCATGGCGACTGGGTGCTGGTGCGCCTCACGCCCCGGCTTGAGCGGGGAAGGATCGCCGTGATGTATGAGGGCACGCACCTGAAAAAACCCATCATCAAGCGTGTGATCGCCCTGCCGGGGGACACGGTGGATATCGATTTTGTGTCCGGCGTGGTCTGCGTCAACGGCGCCGCGCTGAAGGAGCCATATACCGCCGCGCCCACACGGCGCAAGGCGGACGTGCGCTTCCCGCTCACGGTGGCGGAGGGAACCTGCTTTGTTTTGGGGGATAACCGCAATCATTCGCAGGACAGCCGCTTTTCCGAGGTGGGGCTTGTGGATCAGCGCAGTGTGCTTGGGCAAGTGCTTTTTCACGCCTCGTTTGCACGGCGGTGAGCAGCATTTTATAGGATGCGCAGGCGGGCTTGCGGGGCGGTTTGGCGGAAGTCCGCTTTTTCAAACAAGAACAGCGCCCTCCCGCGCGGGACACAAGGTCTCATCAAAACGGAAATTTTGCAAAAAGCGCTTGGAACAATTCCCCATGCGGCGGGATGAATAAGGAGAACATATGCCAAACGAAAATGACGCGTACGCGCTGCCTGCGGAAAAAGCGGCGGCGTCTGTTGCTGTGCCCCCGCCCAAGTTCCTGGTCTCCCTCTATGAGCTTGCGGAGGTGCTGGTCTCCGCCGTGCTGGTGATCGCGGCGCTGTTTTTGTTTTTTTTCCGCTTCGCCGGTGTGGTTGGCAGCTCCATGGAGCCCACCTTGCAGCCGCAGGACTGGCTGGCGGTTTCCGCTTTCTCCGCCAAGCCCGAAACGGGCGATATTGTCATCATTGCGCAGCCAAACGCCTTTAATGAGCCCTTGGTCAAGCGGGTGATTGCTACGCAGGGGCAAACCATTGACATCCGCGAAAACAGGGTCTATATTGACGGCTCGGTGCTGGAGGAGCCTTACCTTCCCGCAGATACCGTTACCGCCGCGGCGCCCTGGTATGACGCAAGCGTCGCGCTGCCCGCCGTCGTGCCGCAGGGCTATGTTTTCGTTATGGGGGATAACCGCGCTTTTTCGTCCGACAGCCGCCGCAAGGAAGTCGGCTTCATACGCAACGACTATATCCTCGGCAAGGTGTGCCTGCGTTTGAAGCCCTTCGGGCAATTTGTTGTGGAGTAAACTATGCCGTCACAAATACCGCAATGGTTCCCCGGGCATATGGCAAAAACGCGGCGGCAGATCAAGGAAGCCCTTGCGCTGGTAGATGCCGCGGCGGAGGTGCTTGATGCCCGCGCACCCCGCAGCAGCCGCAACCCGGAGCTGGATGATCTGCTCGGGCAAAAGCCCCGCATTGTGCTGCTCAACAAGGCCGACCTTGCCGACGACGACGCCACCAGACGCTGGTGCGGGCGGCTGCGGGAGGAGGGCTTTGCCGTGCTGCCCGTGGACTGCCGTTCCGGCAGGGGGCTGGGCGCTTTTCCCGCCCTGGTGCGCGAAACGCTGGGCGAAACCCTCCGCAGGAATCACGAAAAGGGTATGCCCGGCAAGGCCTTGCGCCTGATGGTGGTGGGCATCCCCAATTGCGGCAAATCCTCCTTCATCAACCGTTTGGCAAAGCGCAGCCGTGCCGAAACCGCCGACCGTCCCGGCGTCACGCGCCGAAACCAGTGGTATGCCATCGGAAAAAGCGGCGGCGTCAGCATTGAACTGCTGGACACCCCCGGGGTGCTCTGGCCCAAATTTGACGACCCCGCCGTGGGGGAACGCCTGGCCTTTCTCGGCTCCATCCGGGATGAGATCCTGGATACGCAGACCCTTGCCCTGCGCCTGCTGGAGTTCCTCTGCGCACGCTATCCCGGCCGCCTGCTGGAACGCTATCCGCTCGGCATAACGCCGCAAGCCCTTGCCTGCCTCGCGCCCTGGGAAACGCTGGAACGGATTGCCCGCAAGCGCGGGATGCTGCTGCCCGGCGGGGAGGCGGATACCGCCCGCGCTGCGGCGGCGCTGCTGGATGAGCTGCGCGCGGGTAAGCTGGGAAAGCTTACGCTGGAATAAACGCCGCGAAAAATCATCTCGCAAATCCGCAAATCATCTTGCGCGGACAGCTCCTAACAATGAAAGGCTTTGCAAACCATGGCTCTCTTTGTTCTCGCCGACCCGCATCTCTCCTTCGGGAGCAATAAAACGATGGATATCT
>JAISQZ010000198.1 GCA_031273905.1 Oscillospiraceae bacterium
GAATAAACTGTCGGCGAAGTTCCCTCTTAACATTCGTGAACCAGGTCTCGCTCTGAAAATATCCGATCATAGCTATGTTTTTGCGCCGTATCTTTTGCTCTATGTACCCATCCGGACAAATGATCATGCCAAAAAAATTGAAAAGCTTGCAGTATTTTTTTGCAAATTCAAAGCGCTGTCGGTTGCTCATACCTTCAATTCTTTTCAGATAGAACAACGTAACAAGCTTTTGCGGGAAGCCGAGATTTTTGATAAATCCCTCGTCACAAAATGCAATGTCAGTATCAAGCCGATAATCCGCAAGGGAGTTTTTAAATCCACTATGGACGAGCGAACGGGTTTCGAACACGATTTCGCCACCGCCTATCTGCTTTTGAACGGCCTTCGCCGCGGCATAAATAAACATCTGATTGCCGAGCTGCCCAATTAATTTGACATAAATCACAAAAAATCGCTCCCTATCCGCAGTATAAATTCAAAGGGGCTAGGTCGTGTGTTCGTCCGAATTCCAGCAACATCTAAAATTCCGGAAACCCAGTCCCCCTTTTGGACTGTCCAAAAAAAAGCAGAACACAAAAAGCAAAGAGCGGGAAGCCACACAGCAAGGCTTCCCGCTGATCATTTTTGCCTTGGTTTATGCTAGGCTGACTTTCACCGTCTTAAGCTCAAATGGCTTGAATGCAAGCGCAAGCCGGTTGCCCTCCGCCGCAAGCGGCGCGTCGTTTTCCTCCATCAAGTCGCATTCCGCCGCATGGGCAAGCGGGCTGCCAAAGGTCAGCACAGTCGATGTGGAGCGATTCCACGCCTCATACATGCGGAGGATGAGCGCGTCGGAATCCTCCGCCTTCTTCACCGTTTCGATCACAATGTTCTCCGCATCCGCCGCAACAAACGAGAACTGCGCGGGCAGGCTGGCATCCGGGCAGGCACCCTCGGCCACCACGGCTTCCAGCGGCACGTTGAGCGCATAGCCTTCGCGCACCACGCCGCTCTGGCTGACATGCCCCGCGTGCGGGTAGATGGAGTAAGTGAAGCGGTGCTCCTCACGATCCTGCGCGGGGTTGGGGCTGGTGGCACAGCGCAGCAGCGTCGCCTTGATAACGCTGTCCTTGATTGTCCAGCCATATTTGCAGTCGTTGAGGATGGAAAGCCCGAAGCTGTTGTCGCTCAGATCCGCCCATTTGTGCCCGCAGGCTTCAAACTGCGCGTAATCCCAGGTGGTGTTTTCATGCGTGCTGCGCTCGGTGTTGCCGAACTGAATTTCGTAGGTGGCGCGGGCGGCGTTGACATCCACGGGATATTCGCACTTGAGGGCGATATTCTTTTCCTTCCAATCCACCCAATAGTCCACATCAATGCGTGCGCTGTGCGGATAGAAGATGAAATCCTGCCGGATGGTGGAATGCAGATATTTGCGCGTTACGCGCAGCACCGTGCGCACTGCGCCACGCTCAATCACCTCAGCGGACTGTACGTCATCCACCGTCCAGAATTTTTCGCGGAAATAGCATTTGATATCCCAAGCGTCGTGATTATAGGGACGATCCTCATACGCCACCAGTCGGTTGAGCAGCTGCCCTTCCGGCGCGACGCTGCGCCCGCTGGCTTTATGAATCAAAGCCGCAATGTTGTAGTTTTCGTCGAATTCCACACGCAGCGCGGGCGTTTCGATCACCTTGCCGGAAGCGTCGATCCCCGCCGCCCCCTCATTGGCGGCCTGTTTGAGCGCAAAGCCCTTCCACCCCTTGGAGGGCACATTCCTTGCCAGAAAGCAGAGCCTGCCGTCATAGCTGGTCTGGCTTGGCAACCGGCTGCCGTCCGTGTCATAAACGGCGGTGCCGTCCGGAAGCGCCGCAAACACAACGTCATCGCGCACAAAGCCCAGCGTGTTGAATACCACAACCCGGCTGCCGTCACCCGCCATCCGCGCAAGCAGACTGGTCTGCGCGTCCGCCGCAAGCTGTGCGCCACTGCCAAGCACCTGCAAATACTGCTCTTTTGAATCCTCATAGACCGGCTCAATTGAGGAACCGGGGATAATGTCGTGGAACTGATTGAGCAAAATCAGCTTCCAGTTTTCCAGAATCGCTTCACTGGGGTAAGCGGCGCCGGCATATTGCCCGGCAAGAGCCGCGAGGGTTTCCACATTGTGGAAGAGCAGCTCGCTTTTGCGGTTGAAGCGCTTGTTGCGCGCCTGCGCGGTCAGCGTGCCGCGGTGGAATTCCAGGTAAAGCTCCCCCACCCACTTGGGCAGGTGCGGGTCGTGCGTCACCTGTGCTTCCAGGTCACGGAAAAACGCAATGCTAGGCTGCTGCTTCACCACCGGGCAGCCCTCAATCCCCTTTGCCATGCGCCGCCCCTGCTCCAGGTTTTCCAGCGTCGGCCCGCCACCGCCGTCGCCGTGCCCAAAGGTGACCAAATATTCCTCGTTGAGATCCTTGTTGGAATAGCGCTTCCAGCCGCCAAGCACCTGGTTGGGGTTGAGCATCGCGTTATAGGTCGTGTTGAAGGAAGGGATCCTGCCGTGGTGAACGTCACAGCCGGTGGAAAAATGCGAAAGCACGCGGCTGCCGTCAATTCCCTGCCAAAGGAAGGTATCGAAGGGCAATTTGTCGTATTCATTCCAGCCGATTTTGGTGGTCATAAAGTAATCAATTCCGGCTTTTTTCATGATCTGCGGCAGCGCGGCGGAATAGCCGAACACATCCGGCAGCCACATGACCTTGTTGTCAACGCCGAATTCCTCACGGAAAAAACGCTTGCCCACCAAAAACTGCCGCACCAGGGATTCGCCCGAGGTCACATTGGTATCCGCTTCCACCCACATGCTACCCTCCGCTTCCCAGCGCCCCTGCGCAATCCGCCTGCGGATGCCCTCGTAGACCTCCGGATAATCCTGCTTTACAAACGCATAGAGCTGCGCCTGGGAGGACATGAATTGATAATCCGGGTACTCCTCCATATATTTGAGCACGGTGGAAAACGAACGCCCCGCCTTGTCCCGCGTCTGGCGCAAGCGCCACAGCCACGCCACGTCGATATGCGTATGCCCTATGCACGAAGCGGTCGCACCGCTTGCGGGCTTGCTGTAAATTTCACGCTCCAGCAGCGCGATGGCTTCCTTGGCGGAAGCTTCAAACGCCGCAACGTCTGTTTCGTCGCTCATTTCCAGCAAATTGACGGCGCTGTTGACCGCCTTGAGAAGCGTGACACGGGGCTGATCGTCCGCGTCGTAAAGATTTGCGGTTTCCAGGGGAGTAAGCAGGTCAAAATAGAGCTGCCGCGCCAGTTTATTAACGGTTTTGAGCTGTGCGCACATCCGTTGGGAATCGCCCTCGGTATAGGCGTTGAGGGCAATCTCAATGACCTCGCCGCCCTTGGCGCAGTCCAGCAGCTGCACAAAGCGGTGATTGTCGTCCATGCCCTGGACGGGCTTGCCGTCGGCAAAAAGGATCAACTGCAAGTTGGCGTTGGCGTTGGCAAAGGAGCTTACCTCATAGATGACCGGCTGCCCCGCGAAACGCGCGGGCACGGTAACCGTCTGCCGGAACCAGGAATAGCAGTCATAATAGCCCCAATAATCCTTCAAGGGATCAAAGCGCCGCCACTCGCCTTCCTCCAGCTGCCCGATGACGGATTTTCCTTCCCTATACGCAAAATCGCCGGTGGGTTCCGCGTCGGGATAAACATAGGTGCGTTTGATGTGTTCCAGGACGATTTCCGCGCGCTTGGAAAGGATGTGCCGTTCAGAGTTCTTGTCAACAAAGGGTACGTCAAAATTGGGCATAGGAGTTCCTTCTTTCTATTATTTTCGAAAGTGAACAGGTGCGGCGCAAAACGATAAGTACCGCAAATGCGGTATGCTCCATTCACGCCGCACCTCTCATTCGCCTTTGAGCGGCTTGCGCAGGACAACATCGCGAAACGAAAAATCAGCCGAAAAAACTGGCTATATTTTTATTGCGGAATAGTATTACACCTTATCAAAGCCGTAAAGCGCCAGCGGCAGCGGAAACCAGCTTGCCGGGATCGCCTTGCAGCGCAGACGTTCCATCGCATACGGCGCAAAGAAAAAGCGCAGGGCTTGCCCATGCGTCAGCGTCAGTTCCGGCGTGCCGCCATACGGGCGAACCGAGGCTTCGCCGCCCTCCACCGCAAGCAGCAGCGTTTCCTCCTCCCCGTGCCCGCCCAGAATGCGCACCGCAAGCAAGCCGTCCGGCAATGGACGCTCCCCCGCCTGCAGCTTGAGCATTGCCGCGAGCATCGTTTGCCATTGCAGCACCGTGAACATGCAGGCGGCGTCTAGGGTAAGCCCTTCGGCAAACGCTTCCAGCCGCGCCGCAAGATGCCGTTCCCAAAGCGGCACACGCAGGCAAAAGCTGTCCTTCTCCTC
>JAISQZ010000095.1 GCA_031273905.1 Oscillospiraceae bacterium
AAACAGCACGGGTCTGCTATTGCTGACCAACGACGGCGCGTTGGCACACGCGCTGCTTTCACCGCGGCGGCATGTGCCAAAGACCTATTTGGTGCGGCTGCGGGAGGTCGTATCCGAAGCCGACGCAGCCGCCTTTGCCGCCGGGATGCTGCTGCCCGCTGCGGACGGACACCCGCCGGAACGCTGCGGGCCTGCGGAACTGTTCCCGCTGGAGGAACGCCTGACCAAGGTCATTTTGCATGAGGGGAAATACCATCAAATCAAGCGTATGTTCGCGCTGCTTGGCAATGAGGTGCTGGAACTGCACCGCATTGCAATGGGGCCGCTTCTGCTCAGCGAAGCGCTCAGACCCGGCGAAAGCAGATCGCTCACGGAGGAAGAAATTGATCTGCTGAAAAAAATCGAAAAAAGTTGAAGCAGTTTGCATCCCCTGCCCCGTTTATACAGGTGAGTGCGTCAATAGGAGGGAGGGGGCGGATATTGACAAGGATGCCGAGCTTCTTCGGCTGATGGAAACGCACAGCACACGGGTGTTCAACCTCTGCCTGCGCATGTGCAAGGATTATTTTCAGGCGGAGGATCTGGCGCAGGAGACCTTCCTGGCGGCATACCAGGCCTTGGAACACTTTGACGGCGCACACGAGGCGGCATGGCTGACCAGGATCGCTTCCAACAAATGCCTGGATCATCTGCGCAGCGCGGCACAGCGCAGAGGGCAGCCCGCTGCGGAAGAGGCAGTTTTCGCAATCCCCGCGCCGGTGCAGGAACACACCGACAACCGCTTTTTTGAAAGCTATTGGACACAACGCCTGCGGGAAGCCTGCGCCGCCCTGCGCGAACCCTACGGCAGCACTGCGACGGCATACTATTGCGAAGAAAAGCCGCTCTCGCAAATTGCGGCGGAAAAAGAGCTTCCGCTTGATACCGTCCAAACCCGCGCGTACCGCGCAAAGCAAATGCTCCAAACCGCCCTCAAGGAGGTGACGACCACGTGAAGAAGCATCTGGTATTTGAAGAACTGCACGGCTTGTTGTGCGGAACCGTCACGACAGAAAGGCAAATGGAGCTGCTTGCGCACATCGCCCAATGTGACGTTTGCGCCCAGGCGCTGGCCGCGCAGACCGATCTCCTTGCGCAAACCTCGCCGCCCGCCGGCTTCGCCGAACGCACACTGCTGCGCGCGCACCCTGTGCGCCCCGAAAAAACCGCGCCCCCGCAGGAATCCCTGCGCAGCTATTCCCTGCGCGTCATCGCCGCCCTTGCCGCCGCCCTGGCGCTGTTGTTTTCCGGCGTGTTCCAGAAACTGACGCAGCTTGACCCACGCGAGATCACGCAAAAATTCAGCGAATCCGTGCGCACGTTTTCCATCACAGAGCTTTCCGAACAACTTTTCACAAAGGAGGCTGCCCACAATGCACCCAAATCCCAATAAGGCTCTTAGCTTTATCTTTTCCCTGATTCCCGGCGCAGGGCATATGTATCTTGGTCTGACGCGCCGCGGTCTTTCCTTCATGCTGCTCTTTGCCGCCAATATCTGCGCAGTCAGCGTCTTCCAGTTTTTTGATTACATCGCCGTCACTGCGGCGCTGCTGCTCCCTGTTCTGTGGTTCCTCGCTTTCTTCGATTATTGGCGTTTTCCGCGCCTTTCACCGGAAGAACGCGCGAACCTGAAGGATGATTTCCTGACCCTTCCCGTTATTATGGGCACCAAAATCGACCAGCCAAGGCTTTCCCGAAAGGTGCGGGGCTGGATGGGCGCCGGGTTGATCCTCCTCGGCTTTTATGCGCTGTACAACTTTTCGATGCGCTCCGTTTTCTCTCGAGCCCTTGAAGGTCACCCATACTGGAGCGATTTTCTTAACAACCTTCCGCATCTTTCCATGGCCGCGCTGCTGATCGTCATTGGGATTATGCTGATCCTCAGCAAACGCAGGCAACTGCGGGAAACGCTTGCCCAAACGGCGCAAAAGGAGGTGTGGCAGCATGAAGAGTAAGCACATCGGCGTTTTGACCCTCGGCGTAACCTTGGTTGTCTTCGGCCTTCTTTTTTTGCTGCGGCAGTTTTTCCCTTCAATGGATTACATTGCCGTGCTGCATTATTGGCCCGTCGCGCTGATCCTGCTGGGCATCGAAATCCTGTTTTCAGCGCTGGTTAAGCAAAAGGACGGCGCACAGCGCCCGAAGGTGGACGGGCTTTCCGTTTTTCTGCTTTTTCTTGTGCTGGGCTTCAGCGCGGTGATGGCGGCGCTGGAATATGCCGTCACGCTGCTGCCGGGCTTGACGGAAAAGCTCCAGGAGCATTTGTTTGGATGATCCAGGGCGTTGAACGCCAGAGGCCACAATCACAAAAGGCGGCATTGCTGCTCAACCGCACTGCCGCCTTTGTTTTATTTTCAGGTCATTCTGTCACATAATCCTTTTGCAAAATGCGGTAGCAATTGGTAACGCCGCCATCCGTCAGGTTAAAATCAGCGGCGTACTGCATTTTGCTGATCACATACTTGCGCAGCGCCGCCGTTTCATCCAGCACATATTCAATCCGCAAAACGCCGTCCGTGAGCAAATGCACTGTGACGATGTTGGAGCCCTCCGCGTTGCCGCCAAGGATCCAGCTGACCTCCGTTTTGTCATAGCCGCGGGCATAGAGCCGTGCGGCGCGGTCCACGGCGACCACGTCATCCATCGTGTTGCCCTTCGCGATGCCGCGGAACTCTTCATACGAAAGCGCATCGCACATCAAAATCACGCGCCCGGTAAGCAGGGTGAACGCCCCGCTTTTGGGGAAGAAGAGGAACACCCGCGTTTTCGCGTCCGTTTCATAGACGGCATAGAGGTAATTCGCCATTTTTCGCAGCGGCGTGGAACCGAACCGCGCAAAAATACGGGACAGATAGCGGTTCTGCTGCGCACCGTAGGCGCTGGGGCTTTGGCTGCGCAAAAAATAGAAGCAGGGATTTTCGTAAAGGAAGCTATCCTGCTCCTGCGGCTGCAATTGCAGCTCCTCCAGACCGACCGCGGCATTGACCGTGTATTTGTCCAGCAATGCCTGCGAAGCTTCCTTTTCCGCCTGCGCCGCAGCGGAGGAGGCCGCCGCGCGGCTGGAGGCCTCTGCTTCCGCTTTTTCTTTTTGGCTTGTGCAGGCGGTGGTAAAAAGCAAAACAAACGTTAAAACATAAAACAACGCCCACTTTAAGGAAATTTTCATTGAAACGCACACCCCTTGGGTATTATACCCTAAAAACAGGCAAAGGGCAAGGGGGAAATCCATGCAGGGATCATACGGAGAAACAAAATAATCCAAAGTTGATAAGAGTATCTCGTTTTCAAGTCTGATTGCCGTATCCGTAGGCACATGAATAAAATAAGGAGGTGTTTTATGAAAAAATTTCTTGCAATTTTCTTAATCGGTATGGTTGTAATTGTCGGAGCGCTGTTTTTTCACAGATGGAGCGAGGCTCTTTTGCAGGGGGAATCGCCAAGCCAAGACCAAGCGTCAGAGCGCTCTTTACCACAGCGCGACAAGCGAATAACTGAATCCGGGCGCACAGCGCCTGTTTCAAATGGAAGCACAGGCATTTTGCTCGTAAACGCAAGCAACCAACTGCCCCAAAACTATAAGCCCGTGGAGCTACTCCGGCTATATGAACAGAAGGGGCGGCATTTTCAATTGGCGGAAAGTGATATTGAAGTGTGCGCGACTGTTTTTGATGCAATGGAGCGTATGTTTGCCGCCGCCGGGCGTGACGATGTGTCTGGATTTATTATTACGAGCGGCTACCGTTCCTTTGCTGAGCAAGCGGAAATCTTTGCAACCGATAAAAATGGGAATGCCGCCCGTCCCGGAACGAGTGAGCACGAAACGGGGCTTGCCTTCGATGTGACGGCATATGGAAAGAAAAACTTTGAACGAACGCCGCAATTTGCATGGCTCTCCAAGCATTGCGCGGAGTATGGGTTCATTATCCGCTATCCGCAGGGAAAAGAGGACGTGACGGGCTACCCGTATGAACCATGGCATTACCGCTACGTCGGTTCGCCTGCCGCAAAAGAAATAATGGACAAAGGCATTGCGCTGGAGGAATACTTGGAACAATCATAAGGGAAAAGGCATGAAAAATGAAAAGTGGAACACGCTTATATATTGAGGCGTTTTTTATCTTTTCAGATAAAAACGGCAACAGATAAAACCACCTGCGGCACAGAATAAGCGCCCCCGTGCTCCTGTTGTCAAACTGCTATCAAAAGGCGAAAAAATCCCGGAAAGTCGCTGAAATAGCGAGCTTCCGGGATGGTTTTATTTATTCCCACTCAATTGTTGCGGGCGGCTTTGCGGTTACGTCATACACAACGCGGTTCACTCCCGGCACCTCATTAACGATCCGTGAGGACACCTTGCCGAGCACCTCATAGGGGATCGGCACAAACTCGGCGGTCATAAAATCGGAGGTGGTCACCGCGCGCAGGGCAACGGTGGCGTCATAGGTTCTTCCGTCGCCCATCACACCCACGGATTTGATGTTGGTCAGCACCGCAAAATATTGGCTGATCGCGCGCGCCATGCCGGCGTTGGCGATTTCCTCGCGAAAAATGGCATCCGCCTCTTGCAGCAGCGCCACTCTTTCCGGCGTAACGGCATCCAGAATGCGCACCGCAAGCCCCGGACCCGGGAAGGGCTGCCGCCAGACGAGGTCTTCGTCAATCCCAAGCTCCAGACCGGCGCGGCGCACCTCATCCTTGAACAACATGCGCAGCGGTTCAATAATTTCCTCAAAATCAATCACATCGGGCAGGGCGCCCACATTGTGGTGGCTTTTGATCACAGCGGAATCCCCCGCCCCGCTTTCAATCACATCGGGATAAATCGTGCCCTGCACCAGGAAGCCCACCTTGCCGATCTTTTTGCTTTCACGCTCAAAGACGCGGATGAATTCCTCGCCGATCACGCTGCGTTTTTTTTCCGGATCCGTCACGCCCGCAAGCTTGCCTAAGAATTCCTTCTGCGCATTGACGCGGATGAAATTCATATCGAAGGTTTCCCGGCAGACGCGCTCCACCGCATCCCCCTCGCCCTTGCGCAGCAGTCCGTGATCAACGAAGATGCAGGTGAGCTGCTTACCGGCGGCGCGATGCGCCATCACCGCCGCCACCGTGGAATCCACACCCCCGGAAAGTGCGCAGATCACTTTTTTTTCGCCGATTTTTTCCTTGAGCCGGGCGACGGTCTGTTCCACATAGCCGCTCATCTGCCAATCGCCCGCGCAGCCGCAGATCCTCTTCAAAAAATTGCGCAGGAGCGCTTGCCCGCAGGCCGTGTGCTGCACCTCCGGGTGAAACTGCACGGCGTAGAGCCTCGCCGCTTCGTTTGCCATTGCGGCGTGGGGGCAGTTTTGTGTTTTCGCGGCGGAAACAAAGCCTTCCGGCAGCGTCCGGATGTAATCCGTGTGGCTCATCCAGCAGACGGAGGACTGCGCCACGCCATCAAACAGCGGGCTTTCCGGCTGCGTCAGCTCCAGCGCAACGCGCCCGTATTCCCCCTTGGGCGCGGGGCAAACCTCGCCGCCCGCAAGATATGCCATCAACTGTGCGCCATAACAAATGCCAAGCACCGGGATTCCCAGTGCAAGCAGTTCTTTGGAACAGCGCGGCGACTGTTCCAAATAAACGCTGTTGGGTCCGCCCGTCAGAATCACGCCCCGCGGGCGCAGCGCCGCAAGCGCCCCCGCGGTGATCGTATAGGGCTTGACCTCGCAATATACGCCCAAATCGCGCACACGCCGCGCGATCAGATGGGAATATTGCCCTCCAAAATCCAGCACCACAACCAACTGATGTTCCATGCCTGTTTGTCCTCCTTCCCGGCCTCAGCCGTTCCCAAAACGCTCCGCCGCCAGCCAGATGGCGCATTCCATCCGCTTGCGGAACAATATGCAGCCCTCTTCGTGGATGCCCCGGATGGAACCGCTTGCGTGATAGGCATTCGCCGCGCAGCCGCCAGAGCAATACAGCCTTGCCCAGCATTCCCGGCATTGGGGACGGGAATAGAGTGTGCAGCCGCAAAACGCCCCGCGCAGAGCCTGATTGGTTACACCCCGCCAAATATCACCCATGCAAAAGTCCTTTTCCCCAACAAATTGATGGCAGGGATACAACTCCCCCGCCGGCGTGACGGCAAGATATTCCGTACCGGAACCGCAGCCAGCGATGCGTTTGAAAAGGCAGGGTCCATGCGCCAGATCCAGCAGATAATGGTAAAAGCTGAATTCCTCCGCCGTGCCCCGGCGCCTTGCCATTTCCAGCGCCAGGCGTTCGTATTCTTGCAAAACCTGCGCAATGTCCTCTTTTGTGAGGGCGTGTGGGCTTTCCGGCGCACAGACCACGGGTTCCATCGAAAGGGAACGAAAGCCCAGCGCCGCCATGTGATAAATATCCTGTGTAAAATCCGGGTTCGCGTGGGTGAAGGTGCCGCGCATGTAATAATTTTTACCGCTGCGCGCCTGCACCAAGTCGCGGAACTTCGGCACAACAGTCTCGTAGCTGCCCTTGCCGCTGACCGTGCGCCGCAGGGAATCGTGGATTTCCTTGCGCCCATCCAGGCTGAGCACCACATTTGCCATTTCCCTGTTTACAAAATCAATCACATCGCTGTCGATCAGCAGCCCATTGGTGGTGAGGGTGAAGCGGAAGCGCTTGCCCATCTCCGCCTCGCGGGAGCGTGCATAGGCCACCAGATCCTTGACCACCTGCCAATTCATCAGCGGCTCGCCGCCGAAGAAATCGACCTCCAGGTTCCTGCGCGTACCGGAAGCGCCCAATAAAAAATCCAGCGCCTGCTTACCGATCCCGAAGGGCATCAGCGCCTGCGGTCCGCAGTAACGCCCCGCTTGGGCGAAGCAATAATCGCAGGTGAGGTTGCAGGTGTGCGAAACATGAAGGCACAGCGCCTTGACCACCGGCGGCGTTTCGCGCTGCGCCGCCAAGGCGGCAAAGTCCGTTTCGCCGAAGCGTTCAGGCGCGAAAAGCTTTCCATCCCGGATGAGCGCTTCAATTTCGGTGCGCAGCTCGGTTCGCTCCTCCGGCTCGCCCGGCACGGGCCGCCGCGCCTGCTCCCACTGTGTGATCATCTCATATGCCAGGGGATCCGCCACATGCACCGATCCGCTGCCGATATCCAAAACAATCCCCTTGCCGTGCAGCCGGTAGGCATGAATCACGGTGCGCCTCCCCCCTTCACAAAAAGACTGCCCGCCGCTTGCGCAAGGCAAACAGCGGGAAAACAAAAGCCGCGATTGCTCATTCGGCTTCTTTGCGGTTTTCGCAAGGCTGATTGGCGACGCCGCAGGAGGTTTTGCACGCCGACTGGCAGGAGGTCTGGCATTCGCCGCAGCCGCCCTCGCGGCAGCTTTCGGCAAAGTCGCGCGTTTGGATGGTTTGGATGTGTTGCATAAGGCAATCCCTTTCTTTTGCAATGGTTATTGAGAAAAAACAGCGCCCGCGGTTTGCGAGCCGCCGCAAATATGGTGGAGGATAGGGGGCTCGAACCCCTGACCTTCGCGCTGCCAGCGCGACGCTCTCCCAGACTGAGCTAATCCCCCGCTCGATTGGGCGGCTCTTCAGTTTTCAACCGATTGAGCTTTCTTATTATAACTGATGCGCAAGCCTTTTGCAAGAAAAATTTTTAAAATTTTTAGTGCGCAATCCGCATCCGCAGGGTCTGGTCTCTCGTCAGAAATATTTCTTCAGCCAGGCATTGACCTGCAAAAAATAAGCGACGCGCTGCGGCGCCGCCATCAGCTGCCCGAACCAGGGCTTGCCGTAATCGGCGGGAGCGGAAAGGAAGCGCTCCGCTTTTTTCCTGTCCACATAAGTATGCAGCGGTTCGTTCGGGTTTGCCAAAACATCGCGCATCCGCGCGGCAAGCAGGCGCTCAAAGGCGGGGTGGTAGGTCTTGGGGTAAGGGCTTTTTTGCCGGAACAGCACGCTTTCCGGCAGCCAGCCCCGCCCCGCCTCGCGCAAAAGGTGCTTCACCGTCTGATTCTTGTACTTCAGCCCCCACGGGACATTCCATACATATTCCAAAATGCGGTGATCCGCAAATGGAACCCGCGCTTCCAGGCAGGCGGACATGGAACAGCGATCCATGCGGTCCAGCAGCGTCTGCATAAACCACCGCAAATTCAGCCAGGCGATCTCACGGCGGCGAGCCTCCTCCGGCGCTTCGCCTTCAAGCCGCGGGCATTGGCGCACACAGTCCTCATAGGCGTTTTGGGCATATTCCTCCAAACGCAGCGCTTCCAGCAGTTCCTCGCGCAGGAACGTGCGGCGCGCGGCGTGATCCCGCGACCAAGGGAACACGCGCTCTTGGAATGCGGCTTCGCTGCGAAACCATGGATAGCCCCCAAAAATTTCGTCGGCGCACTCCCCGGTCAGCGTCACCTTGCATTCCTTTCCCACGATGGCGCAAAAATAAAGCAGCGAAGCATCCACATCCGCCATGCCGGGCAAATCGCGTGCCTCCATCGCTTGCTCCAAAAGCGCCGCAAGCTCGCGGTAGCCGCATTCCAGCGCTGTGTGCTCCGTGCCCAGCCAACGCGCTGCTTCAAGGGCAAAAGGGGTGTCGCGGGAGGGCTGGAAGGCGTTGGCCCGGTAATATTCATCGTTGCCGGTAAAATCGAACGAAAATGTGCGCAGGCGCTTCCCCTTGGCGGCAAGCCGCCTGGCGCATACCGCGCTGACCAGGCTGGAATCCAGCCCGCCGGAAAGGAAGGTGCAAATCGGCACGTCGGAAACCATCTGGCGTTCAATGGCATCCCGTACCAGAAAAGCGGTCTTTTCAACAGTCTCCGCCGCGCCGTCCGTGTGCGGCAAACTTTGCAGGCGCCAATAAAGCGTTCGCCCGATCCCGCTGCCGTTCATGCGCAGGCATTCGCCGGGCAACAGCTCCTTCACGCCGCGGAAAATCCCGCTGCCCGGCGTGTGCGCGGGACCAAGGGCAAACAACTGGCGCAACCCGTCCTCATCAAGCGCGGGCTTCCAGCCGCAGGCAAACAAGGCCTTCGGCTCCGAACCAAAATAGAGCAGATCGCCCTCCACGGCATAAAACAGCGGCTTGACACCAAGGCGATCCCGCACCAGAAGCAGGGCTTCGCCATCCCAAAAGGCGAAGGCATAAATGCCGTTTGGCTTTTGCAAAAAGGCCTCGCCCTCCTCAATCAGGCCCGCCAGCAGCACCTCGGTATCCGAACTGGTTTCCCACCGCCAGCCCTTCGCTTCCAGACCCGTGCGCAGCTCGGCTGTGTTGTAAAGCTCACCGTTATAGACCAGCGCAAAGCTGCGCTGACCGATGCGCCGCAGCATGGGCTGCGCACCAAGCGCGGGATCAATGATCGCCAAGCGCGTATGCGTCAGCCCAACAAACGCATCCAGATAGATGCCGCTGCCGTCCGGTCCGCGATGGCGCAGCGCCTCGCCCGCCCGTTCCAACCGCGCCCGCGCCGCCGCCGGGTTCCCCTCCCATCGCTTTGCAAAGGAACAAAAGCCGCTGATGCCGCACATAACCGTCGCCGCCCTTCCAGCTTCCAGAGTTTAGAATCAGATGCGATTCATACGATTGCGCTGTGAAACGATAGACAAGATTTTTGAGATAGTTTTTGTTGCGCAAGGCGGGGGACGCCAGGCAGGCTGACGCCTGTTAAGGAGGACAACAGCGCGAAACAAGAAACCAGCCGAAAAAATTGGCTATCGTTTTATTGCGGGATCGTCTAAATTTCCGCCCCGCCGTTTCGGTCGTGAATACAGCTTTTTCTATCCAACGCCTAAATTATAACCGGCTCTAACTGTTCGTTGCGCAGCGCGGCCTCCAGCGCCGCCGGGATCAGCGCAGTCCTTGCCATCATGGAATTGGGCTTATGCTCCGGCGCGTCCTGCCCCATGGGCACAAAGAAGATGTGCTTGCTTCCCAGCAGGATCCCAATATTTTTCAGGTTCAGCCCCAGCGCGTCATTGCTGGCCAGGGCAATCACCAGGGGCTTGCCGTTGCGCAGATGCCCCTTTGCCGCCATAAGCACCGGCGTATCCGTGATGCCGTTGGCAAGCTTCGCGAGGGTATTCCCGGTGCACGGGGCGATCAGGAACACATCCAGCAGCTTGTTCGGGCCTAGCGGCTCCGCTTCCGAAATGCCGGTGACCGGTTCCCTCCCGTCACCCAGCCGCCGCACCATTTGCAGCGTTTCCTCTGGATCGCCAAAGCGGCTGGAAAGCTGCTGTACATGTAGCGAAAGCACAAAGGTCAGCGCCGCGTTCTGACGCTTCAATTCCGCCAGCGCGTCAAACACCGCGGCAAAGGTGCAAAAGGAACCTGTCATCCCCACGCCGATGCGCACTTGCTCCAGGCTCATGCCGCTCCCTCCAATTCATCAAGTATTTTTTGCGTGATCGCCGCCAGCGCCTCCCCCGCCGCGCGGGGCGCGTATTTGCCGGGCAAGCCAGGGTAGCGCCCCGCTTGCAGCCCAAGCGCCTGCGCCGCCGCAAAATCCGTCCCGCCGGGCGCTGCGGCGATATCAATCACCACGGCATCCCCCGGCAGCAGGGCAAGCAGCGCCCCGGGCAGCACGGGGGTCGGCACGGTGTTGAACACATAATCGCACTGCGGCAGGTATTGCGGCAGCGCATCAAAGTCCGCCGCCGCAAAGCCCGCGGTGTGCGCCAGCCGGATGCTTTCCTCCCGCCGCGCAAGCACGCAGGGCTTTGCGCCCAAGCTCGCAAGTCTCTCCGCCAGCGCCTTGCCGCAATGCCCAAAGCCCAGCACCAGGCAGCGGCTGCCGTGCAGATTCCCCGCGCCTTGCATAACTGCCAGCGCAATCGCCGCTTCCGCAGTGGGGATTGCGTTCAAACGGGCAAAGTCCGCGCGGTTCAGCAGCGCAAAGGCGGGGACGCCAAGCGCCCGGCAGCGCTTGCCTGCGTTTTCCGGCAGGGAACCCGCAATTACAATCTGCCCGTGCCGGAGTCCCTCCAAAAAAACGCTGATTGGCAGCGGGATCCCCGGCGGGTGCAGTAGCTGCGCACCGTCTGAGGTGAAGGGCACCGGGCAAAGCAACACCCGGCTTCCCTCCATTGCCTCGCGCAGGGAGGCGGCGTGTTTTATGTCCGCAGGCAGCGCGGGTGCCTCCGGCAGGCCGCAGGTCACAACCGAAAAACCCGCCGCCCGCAGTGCCCGCGCGGCATAAATCTGGCGCGTGTCGCCGCCCAAAACGGCAACAGTTCCCTTGTGTTCAGGCATATGCGCTTCGCCACCCTTCCCCGGCGTTCTTCTTTATCCTATTCATCCCTTCTGTGCGGGGTGCAAAAAAAGCCGCCCAAACATATGCTTTTGGGTGGCTTTTGGTGTTTTGCGCACCGAAGCGGCACGCAGAGCGGCTGTCCTGAAAAACACGGGGGCAAAAAGCGCGGGAATGCGCCCGTGGTGCAGGAATTTTTAACGCGGCAGGGCGGGAATTTAAGCTGGAAGGAAGATGGACGGCGAACAGCTATGTCAACTGCCCCTGCTCCCCTTCCCGTTGCAGGAGAAACGAATAGGCGTATTTCCCCGGGCGCAGCTTATAAGGTGCGCGAAGGCAGGCCCAGCCGGGCATATCACCGCCCACACCGCGCTGGAAGCCGTCAAGGTTAAGCGTCAGGTGCCCCTCCGGCATCAGCTCGTGGATGTGCGCCGCCCGATCCAGCGCTTCCTGCGAAAAGGCGGAAACGCTGACCTCCAGCGTGCTTTTCGCTTCCGCACGCAGCCCCGTGCCGTCCTCGCGCGTGAGCGAAAAACAGCGTACATCGCTGCGGTTGCCGTTTTCCTGCGGACGCATGTAAAAATGAGAAAGCGCTGCCACAGGCATCTGGTGCCGCGCGAGCTTCTGCCCGGTTTTGCGGTCGCACTGCGCTTCGTGCGGCCCGCGCCCATACCATTCGGCGTGGCACAAATCGGCGCACACCTTCACGCGCAGCCCCGCCTTAAGCATTGGCAAAAACCAGCCGCGCGCCTTGTGCTCCACCTCCACCGTGCCAGAGGAATGCACCGTGACCGCCGTCGCGCTGCCCGTGATCCACGCAATGGGTGCGTTCCACCAGGTTTTGACGCGCACGGCGCTTGGCGAAAGCCGCTTGACGCGCACCCGCTGCGCCCAAATATGCGCACTGATGCTCCGCCAGATGTAAAGCGGGTGGAATCTTGTCAGTTTCGGCATAAAATTGATATAACCGATGTCGTTATCGGTCAGGGCGCGGAAAAAATTGGGGCGCAGCCCCGCCTCGCGCCGCGGGAGACGCTGTTCCAGCAATTCTCCGTCGCCAAAATCCAACGCCGTCAGCCGCCCGCGCGTGAACACGGCGCACAGCTTGGAGGAGGAGAGCGTGACGCGGCTTCCCTTGCGTCGGCAAAGCAGCGCCTCCTCCGCTTCCTGCACGGCGGGTGCCTGCCAGGGGCGCAGCACAAATTGATCAAAGCGGATTTCATAATCCAGCGGCGCCCAAACCTTGGTGTTCCTGAGCCGGAAGGAAACCGTCAGCAGCAGCTCGCCCTGCGCCGGAAGCCCGTTCAAGTCCAGCGGCACGGCGACCTCCGCCGCCTCGCCGGGTGCGGTATCCAGGCAATCCAGCACCCCCTCGCGCAGCACCGCGCCGTTTTGGCTGAGCTGGCAAACAATTTTTAGCGGCGAAAGTGTCAGGAAGCTGTTCTTGTTGCGGATGCGCAGCCGCCCGGCGGCGGGGTCAAAGGCTTCCGCGCAGACGCCGGCATAGACCTGCTTAACCTCGTAATAGCTGGGATGCGGCACGCGGTCCGCGCCGATGATGCCGTTGGCGCAAAAATAATAATTGCTGCGCCCTTCGCCGAAATCGCCGCCGTAAAGCCAGCGCTCCCTCCCGCCTTCCCTGACGCAGATGGCTTGATCCACATAATCCCAGATGAAACCGCCGCACATATGCCCGTAATCCTCAAAATCCTGAACATATTCACGGAAATTGCCCAGGCTGTTCCCCATCGCGTGGGCGTATTCGCAGTAAAGCACCGGATGCGTGGCATAGGCCCGCTGCGGAATTGCCTTGTTGTCCGCCGCAAGCCGGTTGGCAAGATTGTCATAAAGCCCCGGCTTGAATTCCTCTTGCCGCCGCATGGTTTCCACCAAGGATTCCGCAGGATACATCCGGCTGATGAAATCGGATTTTTCGTAGGTGAAATCGCCTTCGTAATGGATGGGGCGGCTTTGATCCAGCGCCAGAACAGCATTGCGCTCGTGGATAAAGTTTTCTCCGTCGCCCGCTTCGTTGCCCAGGGACCAAAAGCAGACGCAGGCGTGGCTGCGGTCGCGCAGCACCATGCGCACAGCGCGATCCTCCACGGCGCGTCGCCACTGCGGGTGATCCCCGGGGCAGTTCTTGCGCCGCACACCGTGGCTTTCCACGTCCGCTTCATCCATCACGTAAAAGCCCAGCTCGTCACAAAGCTCATAAAAGAAGGGATCGTCCGGATAATGGCTGGTGCGAATGGCGTTGATGTTCGCCCGCTTCATCAGATAAAGATCCTCATAATAGCGCCCACGCGGCACCGCCCAGCCGTGGTCGGGATCAAAATCATGGCGGTTGACGCCTTTGAGGATCACACGTCTCCCGTTGATTTTGAGTACGTTGCCGTCGATTTCCACCCGGCGGAAGCCGATGCGGATGCGCTTTTTGCAGAGGAAATCCTCCCCCTGCCGCAGCTCCAGCTCCAGTGCATAGAGGTTTGGCTCCTCCGCCGACCACTGCCTTACGTTTGGCAGCTCATAATGGAGGCGCTGTTCGCCGTCCGCACCGCCAAGCAGCGCCGCTTCGCCGAGGGCCGCGCCGTCAAGCAGCACACGCAGCCGGGGTTGGGCGGCGCTTTGGTTCGCGCCGCCCAGCCGGACGGTCAAATCCAGCTTGCCGGTTTTGTAATCGTCAAGCAGCCCTGTGTCGGCAAAAAAGTCACCGATGGTAAGCGGCGGTTCCGCCACCAGGCAGACCTCCCGATAGATGCCTGAAAAATTCCACATGTCCTGATCTTCCAGGTAGTATGCCGTGCTGAAGCGATAGACGACCGCCGTCAGTTGATTTTCGCCGGGCTGCACAGCCTCGGTGATATCAAACTCGGCGGGGGTCATGGAGCCTTGGGAATAACCGATGCGCCGCCCGTTGAGAAAAACCTCCAGCGCGGATTTTGCCGCGCCAAAATGCAGCAGAATCCGGCGACCCTCCCAGCCGCCCGGCAACGAAAAGCGGCGGCGGTAAACGCCCGCTTCATTTGTTTTCGGATAAACGGTGGGGATTTTGCCCTTCTTGGTCGAGACATACTTCTTGTGCAAATAAGAACACAGGTAAAAGGGCTTGCCGTAGCCCTCCAACTGCCACAGCGAGGGCACAGGCATCATTGCCCACGCGCGGTCGTCGCAATCCGCCGCAGTCAGCGCGGGATCAATGCCGCGGCGCAGATCCTGCTGCCAAAAGAAGCGCCAAACCCCGTTGAGCGTCAGCTTATAAGGCGAAGCATCGGTGGAAAAAGCGTCGGCTTCGCCGAAGGGCAGCGCCAAATTGCGCCCCGGAAGCTTGTTTTCGCCGATCATCGTCGGCTCTTGCCAGGGGAATTGTCTGCGTTGTGTCATAAAACGTCAATACCTCAAAATTTTTTTGGAAACGTCTGCGCACTGTTTTGGAGCGGCACAAAACGCCTGGGACGGCGCGGTTATGTTCGATGTCCCTATTACCGCAACCATTTGCGCAACTTGCGCATAAGCGGCTTCAGCGGATGCTCCCGCGCGATTTCACTCTGCAAAAGCAAGGCGATGCCCTCAAAATCCCCGGCAGTAAACAGACGGCATCGCTCGTAGCCCCATTGCCCGCGCATGGTCTCTATCCGTTCCGGGTGCGCGGCAAGATAGATCTGCGCCTCTTGCAGGAAGGTGTAGACTTCGAAGGCCTCCCGCATAAGTGATGCCACTGCGGTGGGATCCTTTGTTTTGTAGTAGAACGCCATGCGACCCATGGCGGAAAGCGCCGTTGCCGCCTCCAAGTGGTAGAGGAAAAGATATTCCTTCATGCGCGCACCTTGCTGCTGCAGCGCCCGTAGCTGATATTGCTTGATCTCCGCCTGATCGCTGATATAATTCGGATTAAACCTAGCGCTGCTACCGCCTAGGCGGTAAAGATACAGCGGCTGGGGAACCACCATCACCCGCCCGACCTTTGGGAGCAGCTGAATGTTCAGGCACAGATCCTCGCCAAACGAATGCGCGGGAAATTCCGGGTTCACTGCGTCAAAAAAATCCCTGCGGTAAAAGTACCCGGGTGCGCCGACCGGAATGGTGCCCCAGCCAAAAAAGGAGTTGAAGTGTTGATCTATAAAATCCTGCCCATCATGAACACCGGGCCTGTCAAAACAAGCGTAATGGGGTGTCCAGCGGAACAGAGGAAATTTGGGGTGAAAAAGAAACCCAGTATACCCAAACAGCGCAATGTTCGCAGCACTTTCCTCTGCTGCGGCGACCATGGTCTGCACCGCTTCCGGTACCAGTAGGTCATCGGCGTCGCAGAACATAAAATATTCCCCCGAAGCGAACGCGAGACCCTTTTTCCGCGCTAGGGAAGCTCCCACGTTTTCCCCGGAAAGCACCCGGATGCGGGAATCCCTTTGCGCCAGCCTTTCGCAGATTGCGCGGGAGCCATCCGTGGAACCATCGTTGACGGCGATAATTTCGATATCCCGGTATGTCTGCGCCATAAGGGATTTGAGTGTGCGTGCACAAAACGCCTGGGCGTTATAGACCGGCATAATGATGCTGACC